>JBCBQE010000200.1:0-9094 GCA_039820385.1 Cyanobacteria bacterium J06635_10 | reverse complement strand
TTATATTTAACTAGTATTCAAATAATATTCAGAAAAATCGCAATATAGGTAATTTTATGAATGCAGTTCAATCGAGACAATGTATCGCAATTAAAGGAATTAGCGAACCCACTATACAGCAATATTTTGCAAGTTTAAACGAGAGCGATTACGAAAAAACCGCTTCCTTATTTGCAGAAAACGGTGTAATGCATCCTCCATTTGAATCTGGGATTGTAGGAAGAGACGCTATTTTGAGTTATTTAAACAAGGAAGCAATTGATATTAAAGCCTATCCTCGTGAAGGTGTGAGCGAAATTTCAGAAGACAACATAACCCAAATTCAAGTCGTCGGTAAAGTAAAAACTCCTTGGTTTGGTGTAAATGCATCTTGGCTGTTTATTCTGAATGAAAACCAACAAATTTTGGATGTGAAAATTAAACTTTTAGCTTCTCCGCAAGAATTACTCTCCTTACGGCAGTGATACTTGAAAATTAACGGATATTAAACAGAGATAAATGATAACTAACAGCCTAAAATTATCAATATTTAACTCTTAGTTGCGGTAGCTTGTTGTAAAGAACGTAATAATAATTTTCTTCCTAAATCGATATCGGAAGGAGCACATTGCCAGTCAGGATGGGCACTCGTTAGTAAACTATCTAAAGTCTCTTGGTCAAATAAATGCCAGACTGGAGCATTACCTACTTCTGTTTCGATTGCGTAACAGTTAGCGCTAATACAGTAAATTTGACAACTACTGGCAACCCTTTCTAAAGTCATTTGTTCTCCAGGCTCAAGCGATCGAAATTGCTTCATCACCTGCTTCATTTCATCCATAGAGGAAACCAGTAGTCCGGGAATTGCTACTGTTAGATTGCTATCGCCATTTACCTTAATCCAATAATGACGACTAGGATCTATTCCCTCTAACCAAGGTAACTCATCATCTAGACGATAGCGTGGTGACAAACAAAACGAGACTTTCATAGGCATCGCTACTAAGTATAATATTTAGAGATTTAAATGACTTTAAACGTAAGATACTTGGTAAAATGTGGTAACTATGTTTGAATTAAGTTATGGTCACCTATATTTACCAGCTTCTTAACTATTGATTAATTAATTACTGGCATTTTAATTTACCGAGTTGAATTAACTAATCAATAGTGTAGTCACTGTCTCATTATTTAATGATTCCCGGACATTAATCAAATAAACTTAGTAAAAGTTATTATCTTGATTAAGTATTGTGAATTTTAAAGTTTTATTCTCAAACAGGAGTACCTAAATTAAGGTTACATTAATTTGGGTGAAAACATGCTGGCTAAAATTTTTTGTAAATTCGATGAGTGAGAGCGAACTATAGCACGGACTAGTGTTGCATTTTTTCTACCGTTTCTGGCAAACTAGCTTCTAACTTGAGACAATTAGCGCCATCGACTTGTAATTCATACTCTACTTTGTCCATTAAACGATTCATAATCAACCAACCGTAACCTCCTTCTTGCTTTTCTACAGGACTAGGGGGAAAGTAAGTAGACATATCATAACCTTCACCTTCATCCCAAACTTCTAAAGCTAAATCCCGTTGTTTTAGTTCCAAACGAATCAAAATTGGGACTTGAGGTTTTTCCTTGTGGGCGTGACGCACTACATTTGAGTAAGCTTCAACTAAAACTAAACGTAAACGATTTGATTGCCGCTTCCAATCAACCGATTCTCCTAATTCCGTTTGTAAACATCCAAGTAGCCACTCTTCCACAATATTCAAATACTTCAAGTCACTTGGTACGTGAAGCTCGCTTTTCATTGTTTATAAAACCTCCAGTGAAAGTATAGTTTGATCGTCTTCTTGAATTTCGGTGTCCAAGTGGATGCGATTTAGCAATTTGTTCAGGCTAAGTGGTTTTTCTTGCTCGATCAGCAATTGCCAAAGCCCTTCTTGGTTGAGCATGGAACGTGTCAGTGATTCCTTATTAAAGTTAGTTTTCATTGAAACTTGAGCTTCAGTAATTCCATCGCTAGCGAGCAATAAAGTATCTGACTGAGCAAGAATCAATTCTCCTGACTTTGCTTGCCAATCTGGTAATATTCCTAAAGGCACCCCACGCTCTTTAAGAAAATTAGGTTCGTCTTCCGGTGAATCTTTGTGAGAACAGACTATAGGATAAATATGACCGGCGTTAGCATAAACTAATTCCTTAGTACTGGGAGAATATCGAGCCAATACCAAAGTAATAAAGTAATTGTTGCTTACAAGATCGTCACCTAAAGCCTGATTTAAATTTTTCATGACTATGTTTGGCATTGCAGGGGTTTCTTGAGATAATTCCCGGCGCAATACCGATATAGCGCTAGCCATAAACAGTGCAGCAGGAACACCTTTACCAGAAACATCACCAACAGCCAGCCATAAATCACCCTTGGGATGAAGAAAAACTTCAAAAAAATCTCCCCCTACTTCCCGGGCTGGGTAGCAGCAAGCTTGTACCTTTACTCCTTCAACCTGAGGCAAACTTTGGCGTAGTAAATTGTGCTGAATTTGTCGCGCAACTTCCAATTCAGCATGAATTTGTTCTTGTTTTTGCTGGAGACGCTGATAAAGTTTTGCCTGAGAAAGAGCTAATGCAGCTTGCTCTGCCACACCTGAAATTAGCTCTATATCTTCATGCTGCCAATTCCTATAGTCCCTAATGGTGACACTTTGGGCATCACTCTGCTGTTGATGGAGAGCAAGCACCGCTTGTAAATGCTGTTGATAAATCAATGGTACGGCTAATTGCTGATAGCTTTGGCCATCATCCGCAATAAATTCTCCTAATTCGTAATTACGACTCTGGAGAACTTTTTCCATCAAAGCAGTGGGATTAAAGCAGTAATTGCTACATTCAGTATTATTATCATTGTAGAAAAACTCGTCTGATGACAATTTTTCTCCTTCAATAGGTCTAAGTATGCAAGAAGTCGCTTCAAAAGTATGTCCAATTGTTGCAACAATTTTTTGTAGCATACTACGGTAATCTAAAGATTCCCGAATTGCTGTAGTGACTGCATTAACTAAGGATTCTCGCCGCAGAGAACGACGTAAATTGAAGGTTCTTTTTTTTACTAATCGGTAGGTTTGGGTAGCTTGCTCGACGAGTCCCCGGAGTTGATCTGGTTTCCAAGGTTTGGTAATGTACCTGAATACTTGACCTGAGTTGATGGCATCAACTAAATCTTCGACATCAGTAAAGCCTGTAAGTAAAATCCGAATTGTATCCGGAAAACGCTCAACTGTAAGACCAAAAAATTCAGTCCCATTCATCTCTGGCATTCTTTGATCGGAGATAATTACAGCCATCTCGCCTTCTTTGTCTAGAATCTCTAGAGCACTACGAGCATCGCTTGCTTTGTATACTTTAAAATCTCGCCTGAAAGTACGGTAAAGTAAGTCTAGATTATCTAGCTCATCATCTATTACCATTATCTTCAGTTTGCCTGCCTCAATTTCAGTCATAGTTGACTTTTCTTTTATGTACTTTCAAGATAAAAGAATGTATAAATTATATCTTTATCTCAAATTTGTTTTTGAACAAAAAGGTAGTTATTAACACCCCATCACAGTCCTAACACAGAATTGGCAGAATGTCGTAATTTTATCTCTAATCTCATCAAAAAATACTTACAGACTTCTGTATTCAAAACTATCCTACCAATCCAGAGCGTAAAGCACGCACTGCTGCTTGAGTGCGATCGTCAGCGCATAATTTGTTCAAAATATTGCGCACGTGAGTTTTAACAGTTCCCACGGTAATGTAGAGTCTTTCGGCAATAATGGCGTTACTACAACCTTCTACAATTAATTGCAATACTTCTAATTCCCTTTCGGTAAGAGTATAAGGATCGATAATATCGTCATTATCTTTAACATTGTTGATCTCGGATTTTTCAGGAAATTTATTATTCTCCGATCCTGAAGAGGAGTGTGAAGGATTATATGATGCTTGTTGCAATACAATACGCGCGATCGCCGGGTCAATCCAAGCATTGCCATTATAGGTATGGCGTACGGCTTCAAGCAAATTATCGTATTTATCCTTCATACAGTAGGAATCTGCACCAGCAGCGAAAGCAGCAAGAACAGCTTCCTTGCTATCGCGTAAAGTTAAAATCAGGACTTTAGTTAACAATCCCGGCGCTGATTTGACTTCTGTGGTTAATTCAATCCCATCTTTATCGGGTAAACCAATATCTACGATAGCCACATCTGGTTGCAGTGTTTTTAATATTTTCAGTCCGTCGGTAGCATTAGCAGCTTCTCCTACTATTTCACAATCAAGATTTCGCTGTAATGCTGTGCGAATACTCAGGCGAGTAAGATCGTGATCTTCAATTAAAGCAACGCGAATTTTAGTCATGGTAAATTTCTACTCGTTAAACTATTAACTGTAAAATTGAGTTTTCTAAGAAGTCTATTAAGATACAGTTTCCTTCACATCTGTAGTCTTAAAGGCATAAAACTCACTTTTGGTGGTTGATTATATATTAATAGGGTATTCATTCCACTTATAAGAAAGACTATCAATCTACAATCGCAGTTCAGTACGCCTTATTTAACAGTATCCAATACTTAATAGTTTAAATATACGGCTCTTGTGGTTGGAGATAGTTAACTCATGTCTGTGAGTGGTTAATCTTACACTAGATAATCGTATTTGTGTTTGAAAAAGTGTACGCTCCTGCTTGAACTCAAATATATTTCTACTATTTTTAACCTCCTTTGTTAAAAGTATACCGGGGTTTTGGAATATGCCTTCAGTTTCTACCGACAATTGCTTGACTGGAAAATGCCTGGAACAACTCTACTTAGAATACATAAGTTGCAAAACAGATTATGAATAAAAAAAAAATAAGTATTTATAATGATTTTCACATACAACAATATTTAGTAAGCTCAGCTACAAATTGCAGTTAAAACATTTAATTTCCTGTGGGTAAAATCCTAATTTTTTATAATTGCAGCAATTGATGAAACTGTAGCGAAAGTTGCAACACAAACAATGAAGGAACAAATTTGATAAACTAGCTTCGATAAGACTCGGTGTGAGGCGAATCTAGATTACAGCATGATTAAACCGCCTAAAGAATTTTCGGTGTTAGGACTACCGATTCACGTAGCTACGAACTATTCAGACTACTTGTTAGAATGCTTGCAAAAGGCAACGGGAGCTCATGTTGTGACGCTGAATGCAGAAATGACTATGCAAGCGGAACGAAATGAAACTCTCGCCAATATCATCAAAGCTGCTGATTTGGTAATTCCAGATGGTGCTGGAATCGTTTTATATTTACGATTACTTTTAAAGCAAGATGTGCGTCGTATTCCAGGAATTGAATTAGCAGAAGCGCTGTTGGGTAAGATTGGAAAAAATTCTCCTTCTTCAACAGTATTTTTCTATGGAGGAAAGCCTGGAGTTGCGGCGGCAGCAGCCAAATTTTGGCAAGGACAAATTCCGGGTTTGAATATAATCGGAACTCATTCGGGCTATCATTCCCCAGAAGAAGAAGAAAAATTACGCTCTACTCTCTCTCAACTACAACCGCAAGTAATTTATGTGGGTTTGGGAGTGCCGCGTCAAGAATTATGGATAAAGCAAAACTGTCATTTATGTCGGCAAGCTATTTGGATTGGCGTGGGTGGTAGTTTTGATATTTGGTCGGGAACCAAAACAAGGGCTCCTGCTTGGTTGGGTGATAATAACCTAGAATGGCTATATCGTCTTTATCAAGAACCTTGGCGATGGCGGCGGATGTTGGCTTTACCTAAATTTGCCTTCAAAGCGTTGATTTACGGTGTTAAAACGAAAGGCGTTTGAGCTTTGAAGTAGGGATCTAAAAATAGAATAAATCAAAATTTGATATTCCCAGGCAAGGCGTGGGAATACTTATTTTGTATTCAATCTCAATCTTCCTACAATGCCGGTTATCACCAATAACAATACATCTGTCGGTTTTCAAACCAAAAAAAACGACAAAGAGAATAGCAGTAATCTGATGGTGCAACTGCGTTCCGTGACAAAAACCTATGCTAACGGAGCGGATGCTTTAGTAGATGCCAGCTTAAGCATCAAAAAAGGGGAATTTTTGTTTATTACAGGGCCTAGTGGTTCTGGTAAATCTACCTTATTGAAACTACTGTACGGGGAAGAATTAGCAACCCAGGGAGAGGTGATTGTTGACGATCGCAATGTGGCAGAATTACGCGGTGACAGCTTATCTTTATTACGCCGACGTATTGGTATTGTTTTTCAAGACTACAAATTAATACCCCAACGAACGATAACGGAAAATATCTCTGTAGTTTTGCAAGCCCAAGGTTACACGCGTAAGGAAATTCAAAGACGTTTAGAACCCACCTTAAAGTTAGTAGGTTTACTGAGTAAAGCTAATAATTTTCCCGATCAACTTTCTGGAGGAGAGCAACAACGGGTGAGTATGGCGCGAGCAATTGTTGCAACCCCACCCTTGCTTTTAGCAGATGAACCAACCGGAAATCTAGATCCAGATAATTCTTGGCAAATAATGCAAATATTGCGTAAGTTAAATTCCTTTGGAGCTACAGTAATTGTTACTACTCACGACGAACACTTGGTAAGGCGCTGCGATCGTCGAGTAGTACAAGTACGCGATGGAAAAGTTTATGAAGTTGAGTATTATCGGAGTTAGGAGTTAGGAGTTAGGAGTTAGGAGTTAGGAGTTGGGAGTTAGGAGTTAGGAGTTAGGAGTTGGGAGTTAGGGGTATTAATTTTGGATTGGTTGCCATACCCCATGCCCCATTCCCTATGCCCCAAGCCCTATACTGCATTAACATGAAATGCGGTTTTTGGCTTTAACCGAAAAAGGTACTAAAGTTTTGTCTATGCTTTTTTGTATAAGTTTTTGCGCTGGTTCTAATGCTTGCAAACTATCAAAAGCTGCATCTCGAATCGCTGTTTCTGATTCCTTTCTTAGTAGAAATTGTAAGCATTCAATAATATACTGCTTTGCGTCTGGCTCAAGTAAGTGACTACTTGCGATTTTTCTCAACTTCCGCAAGCTAATTAGACGCTTGAGGGGGTCTGAATCTGTCAAATTATCTAATAACTGCTCTAATTTATCCTGTTCTTGATTTCCGTACAAGCTCAAGTCGCGACGGGCTAATAAAATCAAAATTATTACGGTTGCTAAACCTTGTACAATGGCACCTGCACCAATCCAAACATTGGAGGTATTAAGCCAAACCGTGGCTGCTGTATAAGTTCCCAGGCAAGCAATGACACCACTAGCTACCGATAATACTAAGCGTCCTTTGGGAGTTTGGAGAAAATTACGTATTTGACACCAAAATTGTGACCAGTTCCATTGCGGCGTAGAATAGACTAATAACATTACAAAAATGCCTGCACCGCAAGAAAATAATAACTTCGGATTCCATAAAAGCATCGCAACGACAATTGTCAGGAACCAAAGAAATATAGCTGGATTACTGCCTGGCACCCTTTGTTTCCTGGCTCCTGTCTTTAACTGCGGAAGTACCCACGCGGGAATATTTTTGATGAATCGCTGCCAATAAGACGAAGCCGATTGTGCCACGTTAGTTACCTACCACTATAATATGATTTACTGTTGGGTATAGTTTTCTAATCAAAACTAGAATCTATAATATTATTTACCAGAAAATCTATTAGTAAAAGCTACTTATATAAAATTGTAAGTAATTGTCCAAAATAAAAATTGCGATTGGCAATGCTAATAACAAAAGCTTAAGTCATCAACTGTAAATTGACCATCAAAAGCACGGAAACTAACATAATGGATATTATCAGCCGATACAGATAATAACGCGTTCGGAGCTATAGATGAGTCCGAATTCGCAAGATTACCGCATGGTAGCACAGCTTGATTTAGCAGTTGATGAGATTCGTCGTAAGCAGATAGCACCAGTCGCTGGGAACTGGTAACAAAGGCACTAACGAAGTTGACGGGACGTACAAAAGTAGCTGACAACAATCCGCTTTCAGGGGAACCCATTAATACTACTGTACCAGAATGGGGCGGAAATGCCGGATTGGAAGGTTCTATGGCGATACAATTATGAAAAATTACACCTTTATTTTCGTACTGATTTTTAACCACCTCAAAGCATTTCAAGTTGTCTAGCTGCAAAAAAATACACTCGTTTACGCAGGAACGGCTTGTATCATTTTGCGGACATTGAAAACCCGAATAAGTTGATGTATAACTTTGAGAATAACTATTAAGGCTGTCAAGCTTAAAGAAAGGCTCCCCAAGCGTTGGCACACCCGATCGAATATAAGCCTGCTTTACCATTGCTCAGATAAAAATCAAAATTACTAATTACATAGACAATAATTGTGTCTTCAAGACTCCATGGGATTTAAGAGCGTACAAGAAGCAATTGAATCAATAAGCAGCATTCAGAACAATTACAGTAAAAGAGCGAATCTTGATGAACGTTCTGAGCTATCTTGACGGGCACCCATTAAAATTTTTTCTTCTAAAAAAATTTTAATGGGAACCCTTGACGCTCATTCCTATCAGTGATGTTTCTGATAGAGTATCATAAAATTTGGATGGGCGATCTATATTAATAGTTGTTTAAGATACCAGTATAATAGTCGTAACTATAGTATTTTCAAGCCTAAATTTTTCATGCCGTGAAAAAATAAACACCAAATCTTTACAACTAAGGCAGTAATTTTACATCTGCTTAATCTCTCTAAAGTAAGAAGCTATTATTTGAAGATTTAGCTGATAATTAAATCAGTGGCAAGTTTTATCTTGTGTAAATACATTGAATAAGTAGGTAACTCTTGCCCATCCCGAAAAATCACAACAATTGACACAAATATATGTTTCAGCCATTGGGATTTGAGCGTTCATCAGTAAATACATCATTAGGTAATATAATTTATTATACTAACTCTGGTGTTCTTTGGCAGGATAAAATGACTGGCAGTACAGACAAAGAAACCTTGGTATTCCTACATGGATTCGGTGGTGGTTCTTCTGCGTATGAATGGTCAAAAGTTTATCCAGCTTTTGCTACAGAATATCGCATCATTGCGC
>JBCBQE010000199.1:0-9117 GCA_039820385.1 Cyanobacteria bacterium J06635_10 | reverse complement strand
TTCGGAGGCAAACGAAAACTGTTTAGCAAGCACGGAGCAATATTTCTGCAAATCGTTTTTACCTGTTCCTTTGTTATCCATCCACAGCCGAATACAGCTATTCCGGACAAACTGAGCGGTACGGATTGCTTCGTCAACTGCGGTGGATTGTTTTAAATTCCCGTATGCTTTGAACTCAAAAACTAACATGGTATCACCTCCTAATCTTATACTACCACACCAAGTATAAACCTACAGGATGAAAATAAAAGCCGTCCTATAAGGACGGGGCTTTAAACCCAAGTTTTTCGGTAACGTCTCAAAATCTAAATTCATCAACTGAGTAGGCAACGCCAAAAAAAAACAGTTACCAGCGAATAACTGTCATGGTACTGTCATGGTACTGATTTAACGAATTTTTCCAATCGATCCATTCCTTTTTCAATTGTTGCCATATCAGTGGCGTAAGATAAACGAATGTTATTATCTGCACCGAAGGCTACACCAGGAATTACTGCTACTTGATGCTCTTCTAATAATGTTTTGCAGAATTCTAAGGATTTTAAGCCAGTTTTACTAATGTCTGGAAATAAATAAAATGCGCCATCGGGTTGAGCACAATTTAATCCGGGAATCGCGTTGATTCTTTCTAACATGACTTTGCGTCGTTTGGCGAAAGCTTGACGCATTTCCTCTACACAATCTTGCGACTCAGATAAAGCTGCGATCGCACCATATTGAGCGAAAGTACACACGTTCGATGTACTATGACCTTGAACGGTGATTGCTGCTTTAATTAACTCCACAGGTGCCGCTAAATAACCCAAACGCCACCCAGTCATTGAGTAACCTTTAGCGAAACCGTTGCTGACAATGGTACGAGCAAATATTTCGTCGTTGAGGGAACCGATACTTAGATGCTTTGCGCCGTCGTAGAGAATTTTTTCATAAATTTCGTCGGAAACTACTAAAATATCTTTCTCAACGATAACTTCCGCCAAAGCTTTGATTTCTTCGGGCGTATATACCATTCCTGTTGGGTTGGATGGTGAATTAAGCACGAATAATTTAGTACGAGGGGTAATTGCCTTTCTTAAAATTTCTGGCTGAATTTTATACCCAGATTTTTCATCCGTAGTCACAATTACTGGGGTCCCGCCGACCAACTTCACCATTTCTGGATAACTTACCCAATAAGGTGCGGGAATAATTACCTCATCACCCGGTTCAATTAATGCCTGCATTAAATTAAACAGAGAATGTTTTCCACCGTTAGTAACGATGATATTCTCTGCTTGATAATCCAGATTATTTTCCGATTGTAACTTGCGGGCTATGGCTTTTCTTAAACTGGGTTCCCCTGCTGCGGGGCCATATTTCGTCTTACCTTCATCCAAAGCCCTCTGTGCAGCAGCCTTAACGTGATCTGGCGAATCAAAATCTGGTTCGCCAGCACTAAAACTACAAACATCAATACCTTCCGCCTTCATCGCCTTCGCTTTCGCGGCGATCGCCAAAGTCAGAGAAGGGGATACCTGACTAATTCTTGCTGCCAGCTTCATCTTTACTTCACATTTCTTTGTTCTTTAAGAATATCCCATTATTCCTTACTTAGTGGATAATTGTTAGAACTTTCAATTTATAATTTCCCTCTTCTTACTCCCCCAAGCCGCTCCTGGCGATTTCCGGCTAAAACGCACCCTACTCCCAACGCGCTCTCCACCGGTAATCTGGAGAGCGCGTTGGGAGTAGCTTCTGCTGATGTTGAATTCCTAAACGATAAAATATTCGCTGAAACTCACCTCTCCTAAAACTATTTTGATACTAAAACGCTCTCCCGGCTCGCCAGTCAAATCTATATGAATATGCTGATTTACTTCTTGACTTTTAGTATCGATTATTTCTCTGCCGTACTCATCTATCAGTATCAATTGCAAGTTGACAGGTAAATATAATTGATTTGAACCAGGCTTAAGTTCTACAAGAATATTAATATTTGAGTTTGATTCTGGAGTGATAGTAACAACCAAAGCGAATAATTCACCGATATTTCTTAATTCTAGGAGTTTGCAACGCTTCAAATGACTTGGTTGCAAATTGCTTCTAAAAGCTAAAGTAGGCTCACCTAAAACTGTTTCTGGTGTCTCCCAACCAGTTTCAAAGATATTGTTGAACCATTGACTAAGGTTTACTAATGGTCCTATCTTATGTAAATATGCAGGAAAATCTTCGAGTGAATATAAATTATGCAGAGATAAATTGCCCTTAGTACAGTGCGGCAGAAATCCTCGCAATGTGGCTTCTAAGAGCTGCTCATTAATCTCTACTAGTACATAACCAATCCGAGAAAAACCAATTAAAGGCGGAATATAACTTGTAATTGCTCCCGGTTTAATAGGGCGACATTCTAAACTACCTTTGCCAATTATCCATAAATCTGCCACATCTTCAGTTAAACGTACCGAAGGGTTCCAACTATCTCCCGCTGTAATGTTGGTAGGAATGCCAAGAATACGCAAGTAATTATTCACGGCACATACAGCGAGGGTATTAAGATAAACCTGTTGTGCTTTGGCAGGAATTTGCTGTTCTTTAGCAAATTCTCGTGCTATCAGTAATATATCTGATGTTAATGGTATCGGAATCGACCAATCTTCAATAGGAAATTGGTTATTTTTATTCATGAGTTTTGACGAACGATCGATCGGTTGACACTTGTGTTTTTCGGATATGTTTAGTGCCGCCAGGAACAATACCCCATCATTCAATATAACCTTGGGATAAACCGAATTCCCGTAACAGAGGTAAGCATTTACGGTTGTAAAATTTGGGTAAATCTTTAGCCTCTTGTGGATTGAGTTTAAATTCTGCGGCAATGGTTTGCCAAGAAGGCGTATCTGGAGGAAGTCGCCGTAAAATTAAAGCTTGAGCGTTAATTTCGGGGCGTTTGCGGAAGCAAATACTGCGTAATCGTTTGTCTGGATCGTTTTGCACCCAATATATAGTTCTTTCCCAAATTTCCACGATTGGTTGAATATCGGCAGGGGCTACTATATTATCTGTGGGGTGAGAAGTCACTCCTTCTTCTGTTTGTGTATACATAAGAAAGCGTCGTTTTTGCCTATAGTTAGCATCTCGCATTCTCCTCAATCGCTTTTTAAGTTCATCATCAAGCCAAACAATGGGACCTTTAATTGTGGGATTATATTCTTCTAAATGCTGGCAACAATATTCCCACATTTCTTGGAGAGCATCATTATAATACGATGTATGTTCCTTCCAAAGCTTGCCAGATTTCATTACTAATACATATACGGATGCCAACAGTTGCTGACGCTCTAAACTTTTGGGTGGTAAAAGTTGAGCGTGAGCAATAAGCTCGCGGAGTTTTGAATCTAGCTCATTCATAAAATGATGTACGAAAATGTTTTACTTTACCTCCAAGGGGTGATGGGAACCCTTGACGCATTAAACGCGCCCTGCCGTGATGGGTTTGTAATCACACTTGATGAAATACACTTTCGTATCTTATTATTCCGCGCCAGCGATAAGAATGATGTCTATAGATGGACTCCTTTTTTTATCCTCCATATGTACCTTTTAGTTACTACGATTAACAAAGAGGTTTTTCGCAGATTATTGTAAATAATTTTTTCTGATATTTTGCGAAATTTCTCTTAGAAGCTCGTAGTAACAATTTAGTAGAACTTACATATTATCAGTTATCTGACGGAAAATAGTATCTGAGAATACATATCGTGCATCCGTATAAGTTCTGAAGGGATAAAGGGAACTCTTATTTTCAGCAACCGTTGTGCTGCTGTATTTTGAATTAGCATTCTATCAGAAAAATTTTCAGCTACAACTGCATAAGTCCACAAAAACTCAACCTATAGAGTGAATAGAAGAAAACTGCTCTGGAGGGAGAGTATAAGCTCAGGGTTACATTTTACAAAAAAATCATTGCTGAAATTTTAATTTATTGAATTAAAACAGCGATATCACAGCCTTATATTTTGTTAATTATCATCAAAATTTTCTTGCAAGAGGTCTCATCCATGTTAAACAAAGTATCAGAATCAAAATTACACGCAATTCGATGGATAATTGTCATTGGATGGTTACTGTTAATTTTTTCCTTATTTGATGACCGCATCAGCCATAATTGGACAGATCCAAATAACTTATTGTCTCCCCTCCGCGATTCTCTACCACCTATCTTAGTACAGGGAGAATATCTTCCCGAACAACCTTATCCCATCGCAACGCGAGTTTTCTGGGGAATGGCTATTCCCAGCGCGATTATGATTTTACTAATTTTTGGTCATGAAACTTGGCGGCGGATTTGTCCCTTGTATTTTTTATCCCAAATTCCTCGCGCTTTGGGGTTAAAACCATTGCTGAATATTAATAAAAACAGTTGGTTAACTAAAAACCATTTTTATTTACAATTTACTCTGTTATTTATTGGTTTAAATTCGCGGATTTTATTTGTGAATTCGGATCGGTTGGCTTTGGCTACACTTTTCATTACGACGATCTTATCAGCAATCACCATAGTTTTTCTATATGGTGGTCGTAGTTGGTGTCATTATGTTTGTCCATTTGGTATCGTACAAATGGTATTTACAGGGCCGCGAGGTTTATTAGGAAGTAATGCTTATCTTGCACCTCCTCGTAGCATTACTCAGTCTATGTGTAGAACTACAGATAAAACAAATGGTAAAGAAATAAGTGCTTGTATTGGTTGTAAATCCGCTTGTTTTGATATCGATGCAGAAAAAGCTTATTGGCAAGACTTACAGAAACCAGGAAGGAGATTGGTTCAATACGGTTATTTAGGATTAGTTATTAGTTATTTTGTTTACTATCGATTGTATGCAGGGAATTTTGATTATTATTTTTCTGGGGCTTGGGCTCATGAAGAAAATCAATTATCACTCCTTTGGAAACCCGGTTTTTATATTGCCGAACGAGCAATTAATATACCGAAAATTTTTGCAGTTCCCTTCACTTTTATTGTGGGTGTAATCGTAACTTATTGGATTTGTCACAAAATAGAAAAGCTTTACACTGCTTATTTGAAACGTAAATATCCTCTCATCAGTTCCCAACAGATTTTACATCGAATTTTTTCACTGTGTACTTTTGTTGCTTTTAACTGCTTTTTTATTTATGGAGGCCGTCCAGAAATTCTCCGATTACCTGCTGTCGTACAATTATTATTCAATGCGTTTGTAGTATTAGTCAGTGCTTTTTGGTTAGTTCGTACTTGGAATCGCAGTGAAGAAAAGTACAATAAAGATAGTTTAGCTCACAGTTTTCGCCGTCAAATTGAAAAGTTACCAATTGATATATCTTCATATCTAAATCAACGTTCTTTAAATGATTTGACATCGGATGAGCTATTTGTACTTGCTTCAGTTTTACCTAAGTTCAGACAAAAAGAAGGCTTCCAAATTTACAAAGCAATATTTAAAGATGGTTTAGTTCAGCAAAATTTTACATCTGCTGATAGTTTAGAAGCCCTCAAGGAAATACGCTCTCATTTAGGTTTAAATGAAGAGGAACATTATTCGATTTTGTCGGAATTAAGTAGCGAACAACCTCATTTGTTATATCCAAATCAACGTCAAACAAAAGTCTATGGAACAACTAGAAAATCTACTCAATATAACCATGCCTCAACACAATCGGATTTACCAACATTAATTAGGGCTAAACGTCAATAAAAAGTTCAAGGACAATCTAAAATTACATCCCAGAATTTTCGATTTTGGATTGTCCTCTAATAGTTATGAGAATCTGTGAGAAATTACTAATATACAAATAATTACTATGGTGAGGAGTCATGAAAATTACAGCTTTTAATTATATAACAGGGAATTTCCAAGAAAAATCTATAGTACCAGAAAATCTATCAAAGTGTTTAATTGGTAGAAATCCAAATTGCGATTTTATTCTTAATAGTCCTGAAGTAAGTCGCGTACATGGTATTATTATATATCAACAAAATCAATACTATTATATTGACCTTGCTAGCACCGATGGTTCTCGTATTAATAATCAAGCTGCGGCCGTAAATCAAAGTTTTCTATTACAACAAGGTGACGTAATTAGGATTGGCGATTTTTTTGTTTTGTTTGAATCAGAAACAAACTCCATCACAGACAGCGAGGATTTTTTCAAGCAACAAACTGCGATCGCACCAACTCAAAATCCCCAAGATACAAAGAGGACAGAATTCATAGTTAAATGTACTAAAGTTATTGAAGAAACACATGATGTTAAAACTTTTTCCTTCGTGGCAGAGCCGCCGATTTTATTTAATGACATATCATTTAATTACAAACCAGGGCAGTTTGTCATGCTGGATTTAGAAATTGATGGCAAACCTTGTAAACGCGCTTATTCTATTTCCTCAAGCCCTTCAAGGCCTTATAATTTAGAAATCACCGTCAAGCGTGTTTCTGCACCATCTTTTCAACCAGACTTACCTCCAGGTTTAGTTTCCAATTGGTTGCACGATAACTTGGAAGTTGGAAATCAACTCAAAATTAGTCCCCCCATGGGCGATTTTACTTGTTTTGATAATCAGCATCAAAAACTTTTATTTATCTCTGCTGGTAGCGGTATTACACCCTTGATGTCTATGTCTCGTTGGCTTTGCGACACCAAAGCCGATTATGACATCATTTTTATATACAGCGCTCGTAGCCAAGAAGATATCATTTTTCTCGAAGAATTAGAATTAATGGCGTTAAGATATTCTAATTTCCATCTCGCTATTACTTTAACTGGTAAAGAATTGGATTCAACTTGGTCTGGGTATACAGGCAGATTAAATGAGACAATGTTATTGGAAGTAGCTCCCGATTTTAAGGAGCGCATTGTATATAGTTGCGGCTCATGCGGTTTTATTGAAAATCTTCAAACTATGCTCTCTGAACTAAAATTCCCCATGGACAATTATTATCAAGAGAGTTTTGGTTTATCGCAAACTCCCAAACCTGCTTTAACCGAGGGGAACTCTTCTACGGCTGTTAATCCCGTTGTCGTTTTTAAGAAGTCTTCTCAAGAGGTAGTTTGCGATGCTGGCGAGACAATTTTAGAAGCCGCTCAAAGAGAAGACATTAGATTACCCCATGCTTGTCAGATGGGAGTGTGCGGGCAGTGTAAATTACGTAAAGTTTCTGGTGAAGTTAGTTATGAAAAAGACTTTGGATGCGAAGATGATTTTGTTCTTACCTGTGTTGCCAAAGCTGCCACAGATGTGGTAATCGAAGGATAATATTTTTTAACCCAGAATTTTTGATGAGAAAATTAGTTGTACTCAAACTAGATGGCGATTTAAAAACGGGAGTGCGCGTAAGGGTGGAAATTGGTTGTGAAGGCGCACGCCCAAATATAGAAATTGCTTCTAGTTTACCTGCCATGCCACAAATGGTGACAGCTATTGATGAATGGTACTCCATGTATGGCAGTAATGGTCAATTTACCCGCATCAAAGTTAATAAAATTGTTTATGGTTCCCAAGATAAAGAAAGGCAAGATTGTTATAAAAAAGCCTGCGAGTTACGCGCGAGTTTCAATCAATGGTTATTGTGCGACTCATTTCGCCCAATTCGTGAAAAATGGCTGAAATACTTGATGCCATCGGATGAAATACGGGTATTGATTAGCACTGATAATCTACAGCTTAAAAAACTTCCTTGGCATTTGTGGGATTTAGTCGATCGCGATTACCCCAAAGCTGAAGTTACTTTGAGTGCTTCTAATTTAGAACAAATATCTATACCGCAGACATCTATCTCTAGTAAGAAAATTAAAATATTAGCGATTTTAGGTCATAGTGATGGAATTGATATTAGAAAAGATAGACAGTTATTAGAAAATTTAAACAATGCAAGTACAACTTTTTTAGTACAGCCTCGACGACAAGATATAAACGAGCAGTTGTGGAATCAGAATTGGAACATACTATTTTTTGCAGGGCACAGCCAGACTGAAGGCAATACAGGTAGAATATACATTAATCATGAAGATAGTTTGACAATTGCAGAACTTCGGTACGCTTTGAGAAATGCCGTTAACAACGGTTTGCAGTTGGCAATTTTTAACTCTTGCGACGGATTGGGATTGGTAGCCGAGTTACAGGATTTGCATATTGGACAAATAATTGTCATGAAAGAGCCTGTACCGGATTTTGTTGCTCAACAATTCTTAAAGTATTTTCTCACGACTTTTTCCGCCGGGGAATCTATATATAATGCTGTTCGTACAGCAAGAGAAAAACTGCAAGGCTTAGAAGCAGAATATCCCTGTGCCAGTTGGCTACCTATAATATGCGAACATCCGACAATCAAACCATTGCAATGGAAGCTATCGGTTGATTCTCCTTATCAAGGGGTGCGAACATTAGTATTAGCCAGTTTGCTGATGACAAGTTTAGTAGTAGGAGTACGTTCCTTGGGAATCCTACAAAAATGGGAGCTAGAAGCTTATGATTTAGTAATGCGATCGCGTCCGGATGAAGGACCTTCAGAAAGATTATTAGTGGTAGGAATTACAGAAACAGATTTTGGGTTACCAGAACAGCAAAACAGAAAAGGGTCATTAAGCGATAGTGCATTACACAAATTGTTACAAAAACTAGAGCCTCATCAACCGCGAGTCATAGGTTTGGATATCTTTCGGGATTTTGGGGTAGATGCCAAACACAAGCAATTGAAAACTCGGTTATCAACAAGCTCGCGCTTCTTTGCCATATGTCATGTAGGGGAGCCATCAGGAGAATATCGCGGAATCGCACCACCGCCGGAAATAATAGAAAAACGTCTTGGTTTTAGTAACGTTCTACCGGATAATGATGGAATTTTGCGCCGCTACATTTTATCAATGGATGTACCGAGTACCTCAAATTGTCCCACAACATGGTCTTTCGGTTTCCAATTAGCATTACATTATTTAAAAGACGAAGGAATTGAACCATCATTTTTTGGGGGAAACTGGCACTTAGGAGACGTTGTTTTTCGACGCTTGCGCTCTCGTAGAGGCGGCTATCAAAAAGCAGATACCTGGGGAAATCAGGTATTAATTAATTATCGTTCCTATCGTTCCCCCAATCAAATTACCGAT
>JBCBQE010000198.1:0-9165 GCA_039820385.1 Cyanobacteria bacterium J06635_10 | reverse complement strand
AGGGTTTTCTGGAATAACTATTTTCTCATTTTGATTTTTGGTACCAATATCCCTAGCGCTAGGGTTTTCTGGAATAACTATTTTCTCATTTTGATTTTTGGTACCAATATCTCTAGCGCTAGGGTTTTCTGGAATAATTATTTTCTCATTTCTATTTTTGGTATCACTATCCCTAGCGCTAGAGTTTTTTGAAAAATCTGGAATAATTGTCTGGTGTTCGTCAACTGACCAAGGTAGTAATTTAGGTGAATCTGGAAGAATATATTTTGGATCGGCTGCGAGATGAAATGCTACAAGTGCTGCGACTCCAAGTCCGAGGTGATGTCCGTGTAGGGAATAATTCGGGTCAACTTCTGGATGTAGAGTTAATAAAATTCGCGGTCGATGCTTACGAATTTGATGAACGATAAGCGCTAGTGTTTTATCTAATCCCCATTTAGAAAGAGTATCTGCTGCTGTTATGGGTATAGTACGAGATTGATTGCGATATTTACCAAAATCATCTAACCCTAGTGTTTCAACTCCTTCAATACCTAAAATTTCCGCAGCATTATATAATTCGGAAATTCTTTGATTTACAGCACCTCTTCCACCTTTACCATCGGTTGCGACTACCAAACGTACTTTATGTCCTGCTGCTGTTAAAGCTGCTATTGTTCCACCAGCGTAAATTGATTCGTCGTCAGGATGGGGCATTAATACTAAAATATTGCACCTAGCCACCCCCTGACGTGAAAATGTTGCTGTAACTTGAGGTAAAGGTAAATTTTTTGGCTCAATTTTACCTGCTAGAATTTGCGATCGCAATGTTTTGACTAAATACTGATTCTGTTTCTCAACTTCTTCTAAATCATCGCTCCACTGGGTTTGACTAATACCGCTCATCAAAGGTTGATTGGCAACAGAAATCAATCGAGAACGGTCAACACAAGCAGTCCGGTCAATATTAACTAACGATTCTGGTAAATTATTTTTTTCTCGAGTACAACTAGCGACAATCAATTGATAGTATACCGGGTCATTGATATCACCATTATCGTAATAAGCCAAAAATGATTGATGTTCCAGCACTTGGAACTCAAATTGCTCTAAAATTCTTTCTACATCAATAGGGTTATGGGGTTTTGTCGCTTTACTAAAAGTTCTTGATTGAGGAGGAATATAAGTAAAAGCAAGAATTCCACCGTTAGCGATCGCCCATCTCAATTGTGAAAGCGTTTGGGTCAAATCAGAAGCAAAATGAAGCGCTCCGCTACTGATTAAAACATCAAAACTTTGCTCTAATAAACCAGCTTCACTCAAAGGAATATTAAAATCATGTTCTATCAAAGCATGAAACTGAGGATTTTTAGCCCTAGCTTGTTCCAACATTGATGCAGAAATATCAATCCCAGTTACACAAGCTCCAGCTTCCAAATAAGGAACGCTAGCTTGTCCCGTTCCTACACCAATATCGAGTACCCGTAAATTACTCTTCGGAGGAACGTAACCTAAAACAGCTTTGAGTAAATATTCCGGAGCAGACCAATTAAAACGACTCGTTCTCTCATCATAAGATTGGGCCCAAGCTTCATAGCGTTCGCGGGGAGTTGTCGTAACACCTGATAACATAGTTGAAGACATTTTAAATTTTTTATTTGTAACTGGTAATTGGTAAGGAGTATAAATCAATTATTTACAGCATAAACACGGTTTTTGCGCTGTAATATCGAAATCTTGCGAACTATTCAAATCTCAGAAACAAATACACGCACCCATTATTTTGAAAGGATTTGTGAACTTTTAATTCGTTTTCTATATTTTGATTATGAATGCAGAAAATGACATGAATATGACAGTCATCTAATCTTTCGTCGAATGGCTGGATTTAATATCTTGGAACTCCCCAATAACTCAGTAAATATTCATTATTTTTTCGGCGTTGCCTACCTCGTGGCGGAATTTAGATTTAGAGACGTTACAATGTAACGTCTCTACATAGCTTTCGGCGATCCATAAAATTTAATTCATATTTCTTTTCAGCAACGCCATTTTTTCTCCCCTCTCCCCCCTCTACCCCATCCCTAAGCTCACCAATAAATTTTTAATCAACAGAAACTAACCAACAGTCAAATGCTCGTGTACCAATCTCCATTCACCGTTGAGACGTTTCCAAGTATGGGTTCCATATTGTCTTGCTTTTACTTCTTGTCCATCCTTACTTTTCCCACCACCAACCCAAGAAAAAGTAGTGACTGCTAAATCCCCATCTACAGAAATTTCCAAATTATCTTCTAACTTAATTTCCCAGTAACTAAAATTTTGCATTACCGGAACCCAAGTATTGAGATATTCTTGTAAACTACGTAAAACTACGATACCGCTATCGAAATTATCAAATACCAAAATTTCGTTTTCACCAGTAGCGAAGATTTCCTCCAAACCAACTCCCGTAAACTGTTTATCCTTTGGACTCCAGGTATCAACCCATTTCTGAGTTAACTGTTTAATCAAAGCTTTGTCAGTTAATATCTGTTGTTGCATTGTTGTATCTATTATTTCAATCTTATTAAACTCTGAGTCGGATTGAGGTTGTTGAATCCTTGACTTATTTATATTTGCAATTGCTACTTTCGGTTTATAATCAGCAAAATATGATTGTTGAATTCCTAAAAGCAATAAAGTTGATAATGCTGCTGTTGTGAATTGCGATTTAAAGTCTTTCACCGATTACCTCATCATTCACAAGTAAAGGAAAAACTAAAACTGCATCAAGCTTTCAACCATGTTTGAAATAGCTTGGTTAAATTTGGCATTACCCAGAAAGTCATCAAGTAAACCAATACTCCTGTCAAAATTAAGGTACGTAAAGGTAAAGGTAATAAATTCAAATATTGACCGAAAAAATGCAGAATAACTGTAATTAATGGATAAATAGCCAGCCACGTTAACAAAAACAATTTATATCTTGGCGGTTGAACCTTGGATTTATTGGTTTTCCACCTTCTTAAGTTAGAAGACTTACGACGAGAGATTAACATGACATTAACTTTATCTATGTTTTGAAAGAAGCATGTTTACAGAGAATTACTTGGGTTGTGATTTTGTAAACATGCTTCAAAAATTTACCTTGAGCCGCAAATTAACCACCAACAGTACCGACAGTTACTCCTTCATAGGCTGTATTGATAGCGACTTTGCGCCAAGCATCAATATCAGCTCTAACAGCTTGTAACTTTGCTTCAATTCCCTCAACAGCATCAGCACCCAATGGTAAACGTAAGGGTGGATTTTGACTTTCAACTACTTTAATCATGGCTTGAGCGGCTTTTGATGGATCGCCTGGTTGTTCTCCATGAACTTCTTTTAACCATTGATGAAAACCTGCAACCTTGTCCCCATAGTCACTAATTGCGCTTTCACTTTTCATCAGAGAAGTACCATTAAAAGCTGTTCGGAATGCACCAGGTTCGACAATTGTTAACTTAATTCCCAAAGGTGCAATTTCTTGCGCTAAAGCTTCGGACATTCCCTCTAAAGCAAATTTACTGCTGCTATAAACACCCATTCCTGGATAAGAAACCATACCCACAAGTGAGGAAATATTGAGAATATTACCGCTACGCATTTTTCGCATATGGGGTAATACTGCTTGTATCATGTTCCAAGCTCCGAATACATTAGTTTCGTACTGTTGACGAACCAAATCTAAACCTATTTCTTCAATTCCACCGGTTACTCCATAACCTGCATTGTTTACCAATACATCAATACGTCCAAAAGTTGCTATTGCTTTTTCTACAGCTACTTCTACTTCCGATAACTGGGTAATATCTAAACGGACAGCCAAAGCTCTATCGGGATACCGAGCAGCCAAAGCTTCTATTTGTTCTGGTTTACGTGCTGTAATTACTGCGCGATCGCCATGTTCCAAAACAGCTTCTGCTAATGCTCTACCCAAACCAGTAGAAGTACCTGTAATCAACCAAACTCTTGTATTGTTAGCTTCCATGACTATTCTCCTTGTTTAAATTTCTATACTTCAGGACTTACGTAATTGTCACAATCAGTATTTGGTGCGTGATACCATTCGTCTTGTTATTACCTTGAAAATTGATCGAAGTATCACAGCACCCTTGTATATTGAGAGTGGTAACGGTTTATGGTGCGTGACGGTAATTTCAAATCCTGCATGTTATGGGTGTTAAATTATCTCACAGTACAGCACCCTACAAAAAAATGTGTCAGGAGCAAAAGACTTACAAATTGACGGCTTTCATGTGTTCTGCTGGATAGCGCGCGCCAACTACAAATCCTTTAGGTGCTACTGCTTCAATTTGTTGTAATTCTTCTGGAGTCAGCGTAATATCTGTTGCAGCGATGTTTTCTTCGAGATATTTACGTCGTCTGGTTCCGGGGATGGGAACAATATCATCACCTTGAGCTAATAACCAAGCTAATGCTAGTTGACTGGGAGTGACGTTTTTCTGCAATGCTATTTCTTTAACCTTTTCCACAACTTGCAAATTTTTGTAGAAATTCTCACCTTGAAAGCGGGGAGAAATCCGACGGAAATCATTCTCGTCAAAATCTTCTGGACTTTTAATAGCTCCGGAGAGAAAACCACGTCCCAAAGGACTGTAAGGTACGAAACCAATTCCCAATTCCCTGACAGTTGCTAAAATCTCTTCTTCCGGTTCCCGACTCCACAAGGAATATTCTGTTTGCAATGCAGTAATTGGATGGACTACATGAGCGCGACGGATAGTTGCTGGACTCGCTTCCGACATTCCCAAATAACGGACTTTACCTTCCCGTACAAGTTCAGCCATTGCACCAATTGTTTCTTCTATGGGTACGTTTGGGTCTACCCGATGTTGGTAGTATAAATCAATAACATCAACTCCCAAGCGTTGTAAGGAAGCATCACAAGCTTGACGGACGTATTCCGGTGTTCCATTTACTCCCAAAAAACCACCATCTTCTGTACGGACGTTACCGAATTTAGTTGCTACAACTACTTTGTCTCGATAATTTTTAATCGCTCGACCAACTAAACCCTCGTTAGTAAAGGGACCGTACATATCGGCAGTATCGAACATAGTTACGCCCAGGTCAATAGCACGGTGAATAGTATCAATTGATTCTTGCTCGTTATTTTCACCGTAGAACTCTGACATCCCCATACAACCGAGTCCTAACTCCGAAACTACTAACCCTTGATTTCCCAATTGATGCTTTTTCATGGAATTCTCCTGGTCTGCTTGGATTAATGAAACTTGTTCGGCTATTAACAACCTTTAATAGCGATTAATATGACATTGCTTGGTTTTTGCTTTAAAATATATTCATTACGTTTCGTTTCAATAATCTAAATTTAGCAGTGAGGTAATGAATATGTCAACAAATAAAACTAAAAAAGCTCAAACCCCTGTCAAACAAGGAAGAGGAAGACCTAGGTGTGAGGAAGCGCATAAAAAAATTCTCAAAGCTGCCTATGAATTGCTAGATGAAGTAGGATTTATGGATTTGACGATTGAAGGGGTAGCAGCGAGAGCTGGGGTTGGTAAACCGACGATTTATAGAAGGTGGAAGAGTAAAGCACAGTTAGCGATGGATGCGTTTTTATCAGCAGTGACTCCAGAAATTGCTTTTCCCGATACGGGTTCTGTGGAAGAAGATTTTCGCGAACAAATGTACAAGATTGTCAAGTTGATGAATAGTTCGAGGGGGGAAATTTTAGGAACTGTTATTGGTTGCGGACAGATGGATAGTGAGTTGATATGTGCTTTTCGGGAAAATTGGTTGTTACCACGACGGGATGATGCTAAACGAATTTTTCAGCGTGGGGTAGAGCAGGGAGAATTACGTAAAGATGTGGATGCTGAAGTAGCTATTGATGCACTTTATAGTCCTTTGTTTTATCGATTGTTGTTAAAACATTTACCTTTGAGTGAAGATTTTGTAGATGAATTAGTTGATGTTGTAATTGGGGGATTGCGGTAATAGATAACAGGACTTGATGAAAAGATGTTAAACATTAAGTCCTATTCTAATATGTTCCGGACTAAGGCTGCGTGTCACAAGACTCGGTTGGTGCGTGACACTACAACCCTTATAACTGCGTTGATAATTTAATTAAGTGTCACGTGCCCCTACAAAGAAAATGTGCCAGTTGCGGGCCGTCCTAATGTTCTTGCGATCTTGGCTTATCGCGATTGAAGATAAGTTCGACTAGTATTGTGCCAAGTGAATTATGCTGAGTTAGTAAGTAGGTTGGCATTGAAAATAGTAATTGGGATCGGGCAATAGGCAAGCCGGCAAAAGGCAATAGGAATAAGGGTTTGAGGGTAGTTTACATATTTGTGCCGACTTACTTAATGAGAGAAAAATATATTTTTCTCCCCCCTCTGCCCCCTCTCCCCCCTCTCTGCCTTCACCGAGGATAGCTGCGGGGAAAGGAGGAAATTACTTTCTTCTGAGGCAAATTTAACTTGCTAGATCGCTAGGTTACGAGTTCTACTACCCATAACTGGTTATCGGCAAGATGTGAAAACATATCCTGATAATCTCTGACTAAACTATTAATTTTTGTAAATACTCTTGTTAATAACAATATTTATCAATAAACTGAGCATTAAGTCAAAAATTGATTGACATCTTGGAGGGTCAGTTAATAGAGAGTTTATAGGAAGCTATGGCGCGTTCAAAATCCGAAGTGCATAGTTTCAAACCGAAATGTTGGAGAATTTACGCGCTTTGTTGAGTTGAAGCGGGATCGTAGCCTAGGGCATGTTTTCAAACCCCTAAAACCGGGACAGCTAAAGCATGGGACTCTTCAAAGGTTGCCTACCTAATGGTGGGTTAAAAACCTTAATTTTTCGTAGTCCGCCTACGCGGACTTAGTACCTGTAGCCGCACCATGACGGGTGACGGCGAGGCTTTTCAATACTTCAAGTGGTAAATTGAAGCCAAATTATTGATTAAAAATAGCAATTAGGAGTAATCTTCAGCTAATGCAAACTTACGATAATCCCAATGTCAAATATGATTGGTGGGCTGGTAACGCACGCTTTGCCAATTTATCAGGCTTGTTTATCGGCGCTCATGTAGCTCAAGCCGCTTTAATTACTCTTTGGGCAGGTTCATTCACTCTGTTTGAACTATCTCGATACAACCCAGATATAGCAATGGGCGAGCAGGGGCTAATTCTATTACCTCATTTAGCGACTTTAGGTATTGGTGTAGGAGATGGTGGAATTGTAGTCGATACATATCCTTATTTCGCCATCGGAGTTGTACATCTCATTTCCTCTGCTGTTTTGGGTGCGGGTGCGCTGTTCCATACCTTTAAAGGGCCGAGAAACTTGAAAGATGCCATGGGGCAAGCTCGTAAGTTTCACTTTGAATGGGACGATCCTAAAAAACTAGGGTTTATATTAGGACATCACCTATTATTTTTAGGAGCCGGGGCCTTGTTATTAGCAGCCAAGGCGATGTTTTTTGGTGGACTTTATGATGCTGCATCTGAAACTGTCCGCACAGTTACTAGTCCAACTCTTAATCCATTAGTAATTTATGGTTATCAGACTCATTTTGCTAGCGTTGATAACCTCGAAGACTTGGTAGGTGGGCATATCTATGTCGGCTTTTTATTGCTAGGAGGCGGAGTATGGCATATTGTCCAAGAGCCATTACCTTGGGCAAAGAAGGTGTTAATTTTCTCTGGTGAAGCAATTCTTTCCTATTCTTTGGGAGGGATAGCTTTGGCTGGATTTGTGGCATCTTACTTCTGTGCGGTTAATACTCTAGCTTATCCAGTTGAATTTTACGGCCCTGCTTTAGAATTGAAGTTTGGTATTTGCCCTTATTTTGCTGACACCATAGATTTACCCTACGGCGCTCATACAGCTAGAGCATGGTTAGCAAACGCTCATTTCTTCCTTGCTTTCTTCTTCTTGCAAGGACATCTTTGGCATGCATTACGAGCTATTGGTGTTGACTTCAAACAGTTTGGTAAGGATTTAGATTCTATAGCTACTGCAAATAGCCAATCTTAATCATTATAGAGGCGTTGTTTTATACAACGTCTCTAAATTGGAATTTTGGAAAAGGGTAATAATTGTGACAATTTCGATAGATAAAACTTTTGCATCAGGTACAGATTCACCTTGGTTAGTTGGCAATGCTCGTTTAACCGATTTATCAGGGCAATTATTAGGGGCTCATATTGCTCATGCCGGTTTGATTATGTTTTGGGCTGGGAGTATTACTATCGTTGAGGTATTGCGCTTCGCTCCCGACGTACCAATGTACGAGCAACAAATGACTTTGTTACCTCATCTGGCAACTTTAGGTTGGGGTGTAGGTGCTAACGGTGAGATTATAGATACTTATCCCTATTTTGCGATCGGTATGCTGCATTTAGTCGCTTCAGCAGTTTTAGGTGCGGGTGGACTTTTTCATGTATTTAGAAGTCCCGCTGTTTTGAAAGATTCTAGCGGAATTGCGGCGAAATTTCACTACGAATGGAATGATCCGAAACAACTAGGTTTGATTTTGGGTCATCATCTGATTTTTCTTGGTTTGGGAGCATTTCTTTTAGTATTAAAAGCGATGTTTTTTGGTGGAATTTATGATGCTAATATACAGGAGGTAAGATTAATAAGTAATCCCACTCTTGAACCTAGTACTATATTTGGTTATTTAGTTGGTTTAAAAGACGGAAGTTGGAATCTTCTGGGAATGGCAAGTGTTGATAATTTAGAAGATGTGATCGGCGGTCATATTTGGGTGGGATTTATGCTAATTTTCGGTGGGATTTGGCATATTTTGATACCACCTTTTAATTGGGTAAGAAAACTTTTTCCAATTGAAAATGGAGAAGAAATCCTTTCTTATAGTCTGCTTGGTTTAGCTTTAATGGCTTTTATTTCTATTCCATTTATCGCTTATAACCAAATAGTTTATCCTAGCGAATTTTATGGTTATGACCGCTTGGGACAAGCAAATATACAATTATTTCTAGGAATTTTAGCTTTTTGCGGTTATGTTTGGCACTCTTGGCGTTCTCGTCAAATTAGTCTTTAGTTATCCATAGTTTTTCTGATTTTGAGAGCCGATTAAGTTTAATGCCTGTAGTTGACATATTTTATCTGCAGGCTTTTTTTTAGAAATAATTTAGAG
>JBCBQE010000197.1:0-9210 GCA_039820385.1 Cyanobacteria bacterium J06635_10 | reverse complement strand
ACCTCCTAGTATAAAAGCCAACCGACAGATGGAGTTGCGTATATTACTTGAAATGGCTACTATACTTCCACTGACTGAAGTTAGAGATGAATCATGTGGAGGCAATAGCAAAAGAAACGGATTTGGAATATCCCCTGTTACTGTTGGGCAAGAATGGTTTAGAACAGAAGCGTCTAAAATTGTTCCTGTTATCCCTGTAGATTCTTTATTATCGGGTAAGTATCGCAACCAATTAGGACTTACTAAAGATAAAAAAGACAAGTCGAAACAATGTAGAGAAACTCATGCAAATGATGCGATTGCGTTGGCATCCACGCATTTCATCAAATACAAAGAATTCCATACATCTTCATCACATGGACATCAATGGGTTGGTGAATGTGTTGTAACTTCTTCACCGTTTATTGTTATTACTCGACCAAAATTGTTCAGACGTAAACTACATCAAGAAAACTATACTTTGGGTGGAGTTATAAAAAGACAAGGTGGAACAATAACACCGTTCGGCTTTAGGTCTGGCGATTATGTTCAGACGAGCAAAAAAGGTGAGATTATTCGCGGTTGGGTTGGTGGTTTTTCTAGTACTTCCAAGACAAAAAACATATCAATCTATGACCATAACTGGTCGCGAATCGGTCAATTCAATCCTAAAAAAGTCAAACTAATAAAACGGAATACTAGATTATGTGTTTTCATCTAAACTTGGGCTGGCATCCTCCCGCCGCTTCCCCTTCGGGATAAGTCAGGGGACTCCTGCCAGTGGAGTTGAAGAAGGCACAGCGGTAGTTCAATTCGCGAGTAAATCTTTGCTTCTTCTCTAAATTTGTGGTTAATCCATTTACTTCACCGAACAAATTAGCGAAAATAGGTCCAAACAGATTATATATAAAAATATTATACTTAAAAAAGTGATTTAGATAACGTCCAAAAAACAACGTAATTGCGTTACTTTAATAAAAATAATTCCTGCTATTAATGAGATTCTTCTCAATTAGTAAAAAATGTGTTAATTTTTATTGCAAAATACTGAAATTTTGAGGATTGGGATGTTCTATTTATAGCTCAACATTAAGTATACTCAGTCTTTCAAATCACTCCGAAATCAAGAGTGCAGTATTTAGACTGATTAAAAGTAGATATTGATAAAACAGTAATGGTTGAAAATTCAAAAATTAACAACCATTCATATCTTTGTGAAGACTGACTTTAACCCAATCTACGATATTTGTGATTTTAAAGTATTTTATATAACTTAAAAAAGGTAAAAACAGTATTTTTATTGAGAAAAAACCGGGTTTATATAAACTGTTGCTGTTTTTTTGACTACCATTAAGGCAGAAAAATAAAAATTTGATTTAAGGTGAAAACCTCTCCTCTGTTGAGGGGAAAGGTTTGGAGAGGAATTATAAATACTTCTATCATGCTCTAAGATTACTTATTAAAATTTCTCCCTCACTCTCTCCCTCGATCGCTTAGGTAATCTTCCACCAAGAAGTTAGTAATAGTGCGTAACGCTTACGCGCTCCGCACCTTAAAACGATGGTTAACGTTTACGTTTATCTAAAAGATTCCAAGTAGCACCTCCGACAACACCATCGGGTTCTAAACCGTTACGCTTCTGAAATGCTTTTACGGCTTCTGTTGTTACCGGGCCAAAATCTCCATCAACACCTTTGAGAAATCCCAACCTAGATAATTTCTCCTGTAATTTAACAACTTGAGAACCTCGCATTCCGGGACGCAAAATCGGTAATCCTGCTGCGGTGTATTGTATTACGGGAGTTTTTCTCTTAGTGGTTGTACTTCTTTGACGAGTAGTAGTTGTTTGACGAGTGCGTGTAGTGGCAGCTTGTCTTTGTGGGGGTTTTCGTCGCGTGGTGGTTTTAGGAGGCTTTGGTTTTACTGGTGTTGCGGGTTTTGGTTCTGGACTCTGATTCACAACCCTAACCGAACTATTTACAGTAGATGTTATCCCGTTTTGTTGCTGTGTAGAATTATTCACCACCCTAACGCTATTAATCGATTCTGTTGGCATGGGGAAGTTATTAATAGAAGGAGGTGGTGCAGGGGTGTTAGTTACTTCTGTTGATGAAGTTACGCTGGGGAAAAGGGTTTTCCAAGTATTCGTATCAACAACCCCATCTGCTCTCAAACCAGCTGCTTGCTGAAAACGGATAACTGCTGCTCGAGTTGTTTGAGTGAAAATACCATTAACTTCACCTCCATAAAAACCTAAAAGTTTTAGAGCTCCTTGTAATTCTCTTACAGGTACTCCTTGGTTACCAATTTTTAGGGTAGGACGGTTTATGGAAGCTCCTACAACTACTTGAGCAATTTTTTGTTGCGGTGCTGCAATTGAGACGATCGTTGATGAACCAAATAACAAAGGTGTGGAGGAAAGTAGAAGTAACCAGTAAAACCTATTTCTCGGAAGGAAGCGAAACGATAGGAGAGAGCTTAAGTACTTGATAATACTCAGTTTTTTACTACCAATCATGGTTTTTGCCCCCGGCAAGTCTCTTACAAATACACTATCTATTAACCAGTATAAAATTAAATCGTTACAACAGTGTAAATGCTTATAAAACGCTGTAAATCGCAATCAATTGATGCTAAGTAAATGCTTTAAACTGCCGTTACGCAATTATACGGTTAATTGCTTCTTCTTGACCGATTACAGACACAAATGGTTCCTTCAAATATTTCTGTGCGGCTGCGATCGTTTCTACAGTAGTTAAAGCGGCAATATCTGATTGAAATTTTTGATCGAAGACAATTCCCAAACCGAGAATTTCATACCAGCCATATATTTGAGCAAGTTGTCCGTTGGTTTGCTTACCCAAGGCGTACTGTCCAAGAATTTTATTTTTCGCGAATTGTAAGCAGCTTTCTTCTAATTTACAACTAGAAAGTAAATCAACTTCTTTTCGCAATCGAGATAAAGCAATGGTGGTATTTTCTGCTGCGGTACCCATATAAACCACAAAGGAGCTAGAAAACTGCCTTGTAGGGTAAAATGCAGAGACATCGTAAGCTAAACCGAGCTTTTCTCGCAATTCCACAAATAAGCGACTGGAAAGCCCATTCCCTAAATAAGTAGAAAGCAGTTTTAAAGCAGGGTAGTCAGCACAATGTACCGAAGCTCCCAAATAACCCAACATAATTACCGATTGCTGTGTTAGTTGGGGGGTAATTACTTGTTGGGGTTTTGTTTGAGGAAATGGTACTTTCATAACTGGTGCTGCTGTATCCACAGAAGCTTGCCAATCGCCAAACAGCTTTTCTACTTTTTGTGTTGCATCTTCAAAGGAAATACGACCTGCAATGCTAATAACTATATTATCGGGACGAAAATAAGTTTGATAATGTTTTACCAAATCCTCCCGAGTTAAACCGCTAATAGTAGTTTCATCTCCTAATCCTGAAAAGGCATAAGGATGATTTTCGTACATAACTTGTCTTAATTGCTCAAATGCGACATTAAAAGGCTGTTCCTTTTGTAAGCGCACATCTTGTAGAGCAATTCGTTTTTCTAATTCAACTTCAGCTTCTGGAAAAGTTGGCGATCGCAATATTCGTGTGGCCAATTCCAAGATTTGAGTAAAATCGGCTGTAACGGTTTTTAAAGATAGAACAAAGTAATCTGTGGCGGTATCGGCACTCAAAGAAGCTCCGACAGATTCAACATGCTCGGCAATTTCAAAGCTTGAAAGTCGATCGCATCCTTTAGTCATTACAGCGCCAAGTAAATTCGCCAACCCTGCTTTTTCCGGGCTTTCATAACAGCTTCCAGCACGGATAAATATTCGAGCTGCAATAATATCGGCAACAGAATTCTCTGTAACCAGGAGTACTATCCCATTCTTCAATTGTGTACGATAAACATTTGATAATGTTGCCAAAATTGTCATTAGTGAACAGTGAACAGTGAACAGTGAGCAGTCAACAGTGAGCAGTCAACAGTTAGGAAAGTGGTTCAAGTTTATGATTTTTCACCAGATTACGTCGTTGTTTTGGATGAATTTCCCATTTCAAACGTTTTTTCTCTGTCTTATAACCGTTAATTCTACAGCATGGATAAAGTTGTTTTAATTTGTTCCTTTTGGCTGTAATTGATTTCTTTAAACCTTTTATCGATAATTGTAATTCTTTTATATGTCTACTTAAGCATTCTTTTGATAAAGCTATTTTACCTTTTATTGAAGCATAAATACTATTAAGTTGCCGTGCATTTATACCATATATTTTCTGATATGAAGATTTTAGGGTATTTAATTTTTCACCCTGAGATAATCTAATACAAAGATTTCGCTCTACTTTACCAAACAATCTTCCCATTGATTCACAAAAGTCATTAAGGTAACACGGGAATAAAGTTGGATAAGTTACGCTATTCATTTTAATGAATCTGCTACTTCTCTTAATTGCTGAACAATTTGCTTATTTTTATGACTGCGACTGCCATATAACCTGGCACTAAATGCTGTAATAATTTCGATTACATCTGCCGCTAAGTCTTCTTCAAATGATGAATCTTCCGACCTATTAATAATAATTACTTCACAGGCAAATTGCTCGCATAGAGCGAATATTAATTCCGAACCAAATCTTAATAATCTGTCTTTATTGCATAATACTAATCGCTCTACTTGATATGTCGTGATTAATTTTATTAATCTAATTAATCCTTTTTTACGGTAATTTAATCCACTTCCTAAGTCGCTGATTATTTCATAACTCCAACCTTTTTTAGCGCAGTAAGCTTCTAAAACTATCTTTTGACGTTGTAAAGGGAACCCATGAAAATTTTTTAGAAGAAAAAATTTTCATGGGAACCCGTAAATCTTCTTTTTGGTCATTACTACTAACTCGTGCATATGCCACCGTCAGAGTTGATGCATTTTTATTACCCAGTAAACTACTTACTTCATAACGACGATGACCACCAGCTGTTCGTTCTGACTTGATTTGACCAGTTTTTTCCCATTCCCTTAAAGTTTTGGGAGTCACTCCTAATAAGTCGGCTGCTTGTTTAATCGTCAGCTTGGACAGCGCAAATAAATTTTAACTACTACCCTATAGTAACTTCTATCTTGTGTAATAAAGTATAAGATTGTTGAAGTTGTTTGTAGCTGTTTTTAAACCCTTACTTATCTTCTAATCTCTGGGTTTAATTACCGTTACTGCGTAATTATTTGGCGAAAGATATTTATATGCTATATTTTTTAGTTCTTTTACGTCAAAAGATTGAATTTGTTGGGGATAAGTTACTGATAATTCCGCTGAAGCAATGGTATTGTAATATCCGTAAAGTCCTGCTAATTGATTGGGTGTTTCTGTAGAAAAAGCATAATCGTTACATAGTAGACGTTTTGCACGGCTAAGTTCTTGTTCGGTAATTCCCCAGGTAGTTAAATCTTGTAGATGAAGCCGAATTAATGATTCTACGCGCTCTAATTGTTCTGATTCTAACCAGACATTGATCGTAAATAAACTTGACTGTTGCTGTAATGAAAAACTGCTGTAAATACCGTTTACTAACTGTTGTTTTTCTCGCAAATCGCTAACTAATCTTGAAGTGCGTCCACCTGCTAAGATTATCGAAAGTAAATCTAAAGCATAACCAGTACGAAGTTCTTCGACTCCTGGTGTTATCCAGGCCATCAATAAACGAGCTTGTTCTATTCTGGCTAATTGGATTTCTTGACGACGAATTCCGATAATCGTTGGTTTTGTGGCAATATTCGTGGCAGGACAATCAGATGAGGGTGGTGCAAATTTATTAAAAGCACCGTTGACTAATTGTAAGGCAATAGATGAATTAATTCCTCCGGCGATCGCCACTGTCATATTTTCTGGTTGATAGTGAGCGCGATGGAAGCTTCTGAGTTGTTGTGCTTGATGTTTTGCAACGTTTTGCTCGCTTCCTAAAATTGAACGTCCGTAGGGATGCTGTCGGTAAACGCTCTTATAAAGGGCTTGATAACCGATCCAATCTGGATTATCGGATGCTTGTCGAATTTCTTCTAAAACTACATTACGCTCGTGCTTTAATTCTGATTCTGGTATGGCTGCATTAAGCAATAATTCACCCATCAGGGGTAAAGTCTCTTGAAAATAAGTAGAAGCTGTAGTTAAGGAATAATGAGCATAATCATAACTGGTAGCAGCATTACTTACTCCACCCCATTTTTCAATTGTTTTGTCAAATACTCCTGCTTTTAATTTTTCTGTACCTTTAAAAATCATATGCTCTAAAAAGTGAGCCATTCCAGACCAGGATTCTGGCTCAAGGGTGGCACCCGCACGAACCCAAACATCTGCCACTACTACGGGAGTGGTAGATATTTCTTGATGAATCAAAGTTAACCCGTTGTCTATCTTGAAGACTGAGGCTGGAAACACGGTACTATTTATTGCGATCGGAATATTAAACAATTCTATCAGTTTTTACTTACCGTATTCTTTTATTTACCCCCTAACTAATTTTCAATAATTTTTTTATAATTATTTTGAGAATATAGATATTTCTGATACAGTTTTTTTTCTAATTGTATGAAAGATAAATTCCAAATCAATTAGGGACAAAATCTGTTCCCTAAGTTTTTTCTATTGCCTCAACCCTACCTCAAAGAATAATTATGGCTTCGCCACGCTGCGCGAACATTAACCAAACCGAATTCCGATATATATTTCATTTGTAAAAGTTAATGCTATAATGAGCATTTTTATGGAATGAGTAACTTGGTTTAATAGTAAAGAGTGAGTAGCAATTAGTGAGTGGTGAAGAGTCAGTAGTGAGTTGTAGGGAAATCCGCTACATATAAAAAAGTATAAAAAATAAAGCTCCTCAAATCGAAAAGTGAGTTGAGAAGCTTTAAAATTTGAGTTCACCGCAACGCCGTTTTACCTAAGTTTATGACCTGGTTAAACCAGGTGGGTACCGATTACTTCGTTTTAAGTTTCCGGGTGCAAGCCCGGTCTACTGCCACGAAACTGTTCAATTCCCATATCATAAAAGTCATAGATCACAAAACTGTATGGCAGTCACCAACGTCGCAGTGCAACAAACCTATTATAACTTTCAAAAATGATGTTGTGTAAGAATTAAATAATTTTTCTAGTTATTTGATTCTGAATCTATTGATAATACCATACAGACTCTATATTTTGGGCAATTGTCATCGCTTCATAACGGTTTAATTCATCTAACAAAACTGTAATGTGTCCCAGTTTACGTCCAGGGCGAGATTCTGATTTATCATACCAATGAAGGTGCGCTCGGGGGATTTCTGCTAATTTAGAACGCTTATTGATATAATCACCTTTGCTTGTTTCATAACCCAATAGATTTACCATAATAGCACAAGGATTTTTCATTGCCACATCACCTAAAGGTAAATCGCATACTGCCCTTAACTGCTGCTCGAATTGGGAAGTAAGACAGGCATCAATAGAGAAATGCCCGGAATTATGGGTTCTAGGTGCAATTTCATTTACTAATACTTCGCCACTATCGCTCAAAAATAGTTCGATAGCAAAAACCCCGACTACTTGTAGATGATTTAGTATCTTACAAGCAATATTTCTAATCATTATATCTGTCTGTTGACTGATGTGGGCTGGTGCAATAACTCGCCGACACACTTGTTGTTCTTGTTGGGTTTCTACAACTACAAAAGTCGAAATTTCACCACTTGTTGAACGGGCTGCTATGACGGATAATTCTTTTTTAAAAGGGATAAATTCTTCTAACAAAAAACGAGATTCAATTAAATTATTTTTTTGATTTTGCTGCCAATTATCTAAGTGCAATTTTTGCTCTAAAGTAGTTAAATCTTTAATGATAAAAGTACCTTGGCCATCATAGCCATGACGACGAGCTTTTAAAACAACAGGAAAGGTTAATTCCCACTCCCCATCACGATTAAATTTTGTATCTGACTCGGGAGAGTAGGATGAAACAGCAAATAATGATTCTGGTAATATAAACTGAGGTACTGGTATTCCTAAATCCCGTAAAAAACAGCGTTGATGATACTTATCCAAAAGAGGAAGTAGCGCTTCTATTCGAGGACGAAAACAAACTCCTCTTGAGGCAAGTTTGGATAAAGCTTCTATATCGACAAACTCATTTTCAAAAGTGATAACATCACATTTTGCTGCTAAATCGTTGGTAGCTGTAGCATCATCAATTGCGGCGAAAACAGTATCGCTAGCAATACCAACAGCTGGATCTTCAGAGCTAGGAGTTTGTACAATTAATTCTATCCCCAGCTTCTTCGCCGCAGTACCCATCATCAAGGCTAATTGTCCGCCACCAATTACACCAACACGCTTCATTTGCATCCTAAAGAATAACGAGTTTCTACACCAGTTTTAGAATTGATACCGCTAGCTATTTTACAAAGTTCTTTAATCTGCACTCCGTCTAAAATGGCATCAGTAAAATCAGCCCCTTCAATGTTTGTATCAACAAATGTGGCACGGAGTAACAAAGCTTCTACGAGTACAGCATCGCTAATATCAGCACCTGTTAAGTTTACCTGATCTACCATTGCATTAGTTAAATCTGCTCCATGTAAGTTGGCTTTTGTCATTACAGATGCACTGAAAACTGCTCCCCGTAAATCAGCATTGGTAAAATTTGTCAGTTCCATATTGGCGTTAGAAAATTCTGATGCTTGTAGACTTTGATTGCTAAAATCTCGTCTTGACAGTTGTGCATTGCTAAAAGACAACGGATGAGTCCAATCAGCCATTACTGGTGTTGTCCAAAGTATTGACCAAAAAAATATAATTGAGAAAGTGAGTAAAGCAGTAAATCTTTGATGAAACATAAAATTCGATTAACTTAAGATATTGTTACTTTAAAATTAAGCTTACCTCATGACTTGGCAAAAAATTTACCACTAATCGCCTCTTGTCTCTTAAGAAATAAAGTTAAGCCGTAAGAGTTAAGGGCTAATGAGTAATAAATAATTGGTAAGGGGTAATTCATTATTTGCTGCCGGAGAATTTAAAGCTCTGGCGTTGTGTTCGTATATAGTATCTCCACGATCGGCTGCTTCGTCAGCAAACGAATAAAAACAAGACAGCATTTTACTCAAGAAACCGAATCTATTTAGACGGATTGATAATCATATATCTTTGTAAATTGTTTAACCTTCCCATATCTAAATATTAATTGACTTAATATTTCAAAATATA
>JBCBQE010000196.1:0-9247 GCA_039820385.1 Cyanobacteria bacterium J06635_10 | reverse complement strand
CGTTACAGTTGATAAATTATCGTAACCGTCACACACCCGAAAATTGAAAATCTCCATGACTGAATTACGCCGTTGGCGATTCATCCTCGGAAGTAAAAAAGCTGATGGTAATGGCTGTAAACTTACTGGTTGCGATCGCTTCGCGCATGCCGGAGGCTTATCGCAAAATTGATAAATCTTTAGGCGTTGCTGCAATTTTACTATGAATTGCATTTATATACATTTTGTCAAAAACATGAAACTTGTGTAGAGACGTAACACTGTTACGTCTCCTGCAATGTGAAATCATAATTTCATATTACGATTCAGCAACGCCAATCTTTAGATGCTCGTTCAAATTTGCTCTTCAACTGAAACTAATTGTTCATTATCGAAATTTGCATCTTGAGTACCTAAAAGCTTATCCCAGAACGTAAAATACAGTCCATAATGTAGCGTATATTGACGATGATGTACTAAATGGTGTTTTGAGCCAATAAACCATTTTCCCAGCCAATTAGAATAAAAGGATGGCGGCAATAACTCGAATCCAATATGATTAAATAATGCCCATACTGTCATCAGCATTAGCGCTGTAAGTAAGGGAATGTAGTGAAGTGGTAATATAAACACTATACAGAGGAAGAAAAGAGCCTGTATAATTGCTTCACCTGGATCGAATGCAAATGATGTCCAAGGTGTAGGTTCTCCAGAGCTATGATGTCCGTAATGTAGCTTTTTAAAGAGTCGGGGATGATGAAATAATCGATGCATAAAGTAAAAATATGCATCTTGAAGGATAAGTAATACAACAAAACTAAAGCCTAAATACCACAGCCCATATTTATCTAGAGAAGTGTATAAAAACGTAATTCCTAAATCATAACTCATTATAATTAATGCCGCACAAAAAGCAAAAATTATCGCGCATAATACCGATAATTCCATATCCTTTTTGATTGCTTTCCAAGATGGAGGCTGGCGACGTAAATTACGTTTGGCTGCGTAATTTTTTAAAATCGAATAGAAGAGTAAATACGTCCCACCACAGATTAAAAAGTATCGAATAACAATAATGCCAAAAGAAATAAGCCAGAATAAGCAAAGCTTGTTTAAAACCAATAATAAATTTTCTTGCAAACTAATTTCCTAGTTAAATAAGAGTTTTCGTTACGATTCACTGATGTTCAGTCGAACTATCTATTAAGTCTTATTTTACAACATATTATTATTTTTATGACTTCTACCGCTACAGAATTTTGTTTTAAATTCGGACTGTTCCTCTAGGATAACCTTTTACATCAATCAGCGCAGAGGCTGATGAACTTTTAATTTTCTCAATTACGCTAAAACTACCATCTGTTTCTAAAATTACTGCTTCTGCATCTTCTATTGCTGCTATCCCCTTTGAGCGCAATGCAGCTAAAACCTCACCTTTTGCAACTCTTTGATGTCGCATTGCACTATGCTGTAGTTCACCTTGGAAAAGTAATAAGGTTGGTTCTCCTTTAATCCATTCTTGAAATATATTAGAACGTACCGAAACCCAAGTAATAATAAATTGAAAAAGTACCAACATTCCAAATGCTAAAACTCCCTGTACTAAGGAAGTATTTTTTGAAAGCATTAGACTTGCTAAAATGGAACCAAATGCAATTGTAATAACGAAATCAAAAGAATTCCACTTTGATAAAGTCCGTTTTCCTGAAATACGCAGCAAAAAAATTATTGCTACATAGCCAAAGGCTCCCACTATTAGAGTATGTCCCAAAGCATCCCAATTGTTAAACAAAGTTTTTCTCCTAATTACTAATATTTCACTGCAAGACAATAAATTAGGCAAAAAGCAACTAATACCTTCAGCCTATAAAAATCAGTTTGAGATAATTTTTTTAAGGTAATCCTAAATCTAAAGTAACCCCAAAAATTTCATCTAAAGAAAATAACTAGTAGAGTGCGGCATAAAGGGCGCACCCGTTTCAAAAGCTTTAAACCCTTATGATATAGTACTTTTGAATGCCGGACTTTTGAATGCCGGACTTCCGCGCAGCGGTACTAGTTCGCAGATGGTACAACCTTAACGTCAGTTTTCACAGATTTTACACCCAATATCTCTTTAGCTAAAGGTTCAATTGTTTTGTATTCCTTTTGATTGGGAACTGTACCTGCAATTGATACTACACCATCTTCAGCTTCAACAACTAATTTTGCACGAGGAATATTAGCTTCTAATTTAGAACGAACTTCGCTTTCTAAGTCGGAATCTGCTCTATCGGTTTGATTGCCAACTATATCATTACGTTGCTCGCGGGCTCGAATATCGGAATTTAATTGATCTTGGCGAATTTCGCTAGCAGCGTCTTCTTTTGTTTCTCCAACGGTTCTAGCTTCTTCTACATTACCACTGATAGAATCAGGAGCGTCAGAACTAGTTTTAGCAGTATCGCAAGCTGCAGAGCCAAAAAGTAAAATACTACCTAAAACAAATGTTGCTAATTTTTTCATTTTTTCCTCACCCTTATTATTTATTTGAATGAAATATTTACAATTATTTGATGTCTCGGGAAGATGGCAAACAGAGTGTTCTTCCGCTTTAATTTAAGACTCTGTTTACAATTCCAAAATCTTCCACTTAACTTTTATCGGTTGTTATGAATTGTGGGTTTACCATCCACATCAAGTTCTAATTCTTCGCGACGAAGTGTCTCTTTCGCTTCTACAGTATCGCGCTCAACTTCTTTATGAACTTTTACTTCTTCCCGTACAAAAGCTTCCTTACCAATGTTGGCAGACTCTTCATAAATATCCATGCGAGCTACTTCTCCACTTGAGAAATCAGCAGCACCGGCAGATACTACTCTTTCATTAGTAGGGGTGGTACGCTCAACAACCACTCTTTCCTTCTCAATCGGAACAGCTACTTTCGCTGTCTCTGTTTCAATTCGCTTACCGATTGCGACTTCTCCAGCTTTATGATGCTCTTTCCCTGCGACTAAACGTTCTTCATGAAGCTTAACGTTATTATTGTCTGCAACTTCTGTACGAGCAGCTGATTGTACTGGTTGTGCTGGTTGCGCTGCTGCATTATAAATACCGAATTCTTCAACACCAGAGCGACGCATGATTGCTTCGGCACGCTGTACTTCGGCTTCTGTAACAGTTAGCATTACCAAGAAGCTACCGCCAGCAACTCTGTCGCTATAAACTTTTGCTCTTTCTTCAGGAATACCCAATCCAACTAAAGCACCAACCAATCCTCCAGTAGCTGCACCAATTGCACCACCAGCTAAAGTAGTAGCGATCGCAGTTGCTTCAGCACCAGCTAATAAAATAGGTCCTACACCAGGAATCGCTAATGTTCCCAAACCTACTAACAAGCCAGTAATTCCGCCTAAAGCACCACCAGTCAAAGCTCCAGCAGTTGCGCCTTCATCAGCTTTATTGCCAATTTCCTCGGTTGATTCAACACCTTCGACTTTATCAGCATCCCTGGCGATGACAGAAATTCTGTTCTCATCAAAACCTGCGTCTTTCAAACCACGCACAGCAGCCTCTGCTTCGTCACGACTGTAAAATAAACCAGCAGCTCTTTTGTATTCGATATTATTTGTATAAGCTGTCATTATTGACCTCTCCTGATTAACAATAAATACTAGTGCTAAAGATGTATCTTTTAAAAAAAAATTACACTAGCTCCTACGCATCAAAATCCTTTAATTGCGTACATTTAAATCATCTCAATCTAGGACGAGTATCGCTTCTATCAAAAGAACAATGAATGGGTTAATCAAAAGATAGAAGTATTCTCAATACTTGAGTTTAAATAAGTTTTTTTTAATAGAGTCATCTAAATTTAGTTTTGCAGATTAATTCATGATTCAATTTCTTATCAATCAGTCAAAGTATCTTCTCTAAAGCATTTGAGCGATTGATAAATATGTAAAACTATGTTTATCTGTGGAAAGTAAGTAAATCTCAAATACTTAAATTCTCCCCGAGCTATTAGATATTTGTAAAATTTATATTTAAAGCATGGGATATTGGCGACATCGCATACTTTAAAATAATGAATCTAGCTAAAGATATATTGCAAATTAGAATGTATATAGCTTGCGATTCAATTTTGTATTTATCGCAATCTTGAAGTGAATAAGAATATAAAGACTATTTATCTATTGTATAAGTCCTATCCAATCTAATAATCCAAAATCACATGACTGAAAACTCCGAAAAGGAACGCTTACGCCGTTGGCGACTAATTCTTGGAAGTAAAAAAGCCGATGGTACAGGCTGTAAATTAACTGGTGCTGATGCCAAAATCGATAAATCTTTAGATGCTCTCTACGATTCAGAACGCTCTGGTGGTTTGGGTAGTTCTTCACCTAAGGTAGCTCGTTGGTTAGGGGATATCCGCACTTATTTCCCTTCATCGGTTGTCAAAGTAATGCAGCAAGACGCACTCGAACGCCTCAACCTACATCAAATGTTGCTCCAACCGGAAATGTTATCAGCGGTGGAACCAGATGTACATTTGGTGGCGGATTTACTGTCTTTAAGCAATATCATGCCGAAAAAAACCAAAGATACTGCTCGTCAAGTGGTACGTCGGGTTGTGGAGGAATTACAACGAAAGCTGACAAACCCCACCCATCAAGCTGTAATGGGAAGTCTTAATCGTGCTAATCGCAACCGTCGTCCCCGTCATAATGAAATCGATTGGAATCGTACTATCCGCGCTAATCTCAAACACTATCAACCGGAATACCGCACAATAATTCCGGAAGTTCGTATTGGTTATGGTCGCAAACGCAGTAGTTTACGCAATATCATACTTTGCATTGACCAAAGTGGTTCCATGGCGACTTCTGTGGTTTATGCAGGAATATTTGGAGCGGTTTTGGCTTCTTTAGCCGCAATTCAAACCCGGATAGTTGTCTTCGATACGGCAGTTGCTGATTTAACTGATGAAGCTCAAGATCCAGTCGATTTACTATTTGGTACTCAATTGGGTGGCGGTACCGATATCAACCGTGCGTTGACTTATTGTCAAGGTTTTATTCAACAACCCCAAGAAACGATTTTAGTATTGATTAGCGACTTGTATGAAGGTGGAAACCGTCAACAAATGTTAAAGCGAGTCGGAGCAATAATAAATTCTGGCGTGCAGTTTGTGACTTTAGTTGCCTTAAATGATGAAGGCGCACCAATGTACGACCATAGAATAGCAGAAGAATTCGCGAAAATGGGTAGTCCTGCATTCGCTTGTAGTCCCGACAAATTTCCCGATTTAATGGCAGCAGCAATTCAGAAACAGGATATTGCTCAATGGGTTGCTGAGATGCTGAGGGGCTGAGGAGATGGGGGGATGGGGAGATGGGGAGATAGGGGAGATAGGGGGACAAGGGGACAAGGGGAAAATCTAAAATCTAAAATAGTTGTAACTCTAACTTAAATTAAGGAACGCTTCAGATATGGTTCAATCAAAAGTTGCAGTAGTAGTGGGTGTTGGTGAAGGTTTGGGTGCTTCTGTTGCGCGTCGGTTTACACGGGAAGGTTTCACCATAGCCATGATGGCGAGAAGTCAAGATAAATTAATCAAAATTCAAGCGGATATTGAACAAATTGGTGGTAAAGCTTTGTCTGTTGCTGCTGATGTTACTGATGCTGAATCGATAAAAGCTGCTTTTGAAAAGGTTAATTCGGAATTAGGTGCGCCATCGGTTTTAGTCTACAATGCTGGAATTTTCAAGATAAATGGTATCTTAGAATTGACACCCGAACAGTTTGATTATTGCTGGAAGGTTAACTGTTTTGGTGCATTTACAGCAGCACAGCAGGTGTTACCGGCGATGTTAGAAGCTAAAAGCGGTACGATAATTTTTACTGGTGCGACTGCTTCAAAGAAAGGTTCGGCTAAATTCGCAGCTTTAGCGGTGGGTAAATTCGGTTTAAGAGCACTTTCTCAATCTTTAGCGCGGGAATTTGCACCTCAAGGAATTCATGTAGCTCACGTGATTATCGACGGTATGATTAACACTGAAAAAGTACATGATATGTTTCCCGGAAAAGAAGAACATATGCTGCTTTCACCGGATTCCATAGCTGAAACTTATTGGCAACTCCATCAACAAGATAATACTGCTTGGACTCAGGAATTGGATTTACGTCCGTTTGTGGAGAAGTTTTAAATATTGTGTTCAGCACACATTTTAATTTACAAAAAGCAATATAACTTCAGAAAAATTTGACCATTGGAAGTTAATGTTAAATTTCCTGGTCAAATTATCACAAATAGGTCCAAACAGATTGTATATAAATTTCATTTTACATTAAAACGTGATCTAGAACACGTCGAAAAAACAAGTTAACTTCGTTAGATAAATAAAAAATATTTGCATTATAAATGACATTTTTTTCAATAAAGGTGAATTTTGTATTTTTTTGTAACTAATTACGGAAAAAATATGATGTTTATATATAGATTTGTTGAATTACTAGCATGTTACAAGTATTTAAAATCACTTAGTAAAAGTATTATTACATAATAATCATCCGTTTTACTTTTCTGAAGTTTCAGACAGTTGTATAAATCTATAAATCAAGTTAATTTTAATAGCATTAACTATAGTCTTCTGACTTTAATCAATTTCAAAGCCTCTTTTCTTACAAGAAAAATTGATGGTTATAAGTGAAGCTTCGCCAAACCTAAATTAAAACAACGACCTTTTATTCAATTTATTTATATAGAGGAAACTAAAAAAATGAAAGTCTATAAAGCCTTTACAAGATTGCTTGTAAACGATTGGAAAGCCTGCGTTTCCTTCTACAAAGAGATAATGGAATTTGACTTAGTAATAGAAGATGAGCAAGGCGGGTACGCAGAGTTCAAAGTCGCAGAGATGAAACTCAGTATCTTCCGGAGGGAAGAAATGGCACGGATGGTTCACAATAGTGAAATGCCTACAACTGCCGAATGTCAAGACACCGTAGCCTTAATTTTTACAGTCAAAGACTTAGAAGAAGAATGTATAAAACTTAAGCAAAAAGGCATTAAATTAACCGCAGAACCAATGAATAATCCCATGTATGGAATTAAAACCGCTTATCTGCGCGATCCCGACGAAAATTTGATTGGTCTTTATCAGATGCTGGTTTAATGTTAGAGGGGGTAGAGGAGCCACTGCTGCGGCACGGTACCCGCAGTACGTAGCAAGTGGCGTGGGGTAGATAGGGTAGAGGGGGAAGTAATTAGGAGTTAAGAGTTATTAAATCTTTGAGTTGATAACTGTTGACTGCTCGCTGTCATGGTACTGATTTATGAAGCCTGTAATTTTAACTGTTGATGACGATCCGCAAGTTTTACAAGCGGTAGCGCGAGATTTACGCCAGCAATACGGAAATAATTTTCGGATTATGCGTGCTGATTCTGGTGCGACTGCTTTAGACACTTTAGAGAAACTCAAACTTCGTAATGAAACGGTAGCATTATTTTTAGCTGACCAAAGAATGCCGCAAATGTCGGGTGTGGAATTTTTGGAAAAGGGTTTGGAAATGTATCCCAATGCCAAACGTGCTTTACTCACCGCTTATGCCGATACCGATGCGGCTATTAATGCGATTAATAAAACTCAAGTTGATTACTATTTAATGAAGCCTTGGGATCCACCGCAAGAACGGTTGTACCCGGTAATTGATGATTTACTTGATGATTGGATGGCGCATTTCCGTCCACCCTTTGAAGGTATTCGCGTTATTGGAAATCGTTGGTCCCCCGATTCTCACCAAGTTAAAGATTTTTTGGCACGAAATCAAGTGCCTTATGAATGGTTGGATATTGAATCATCCCAAGAAGCTCAAAAATTAGTCCAATATGCAGACTGCGATCGCCTTAAGTTACCTTTAGTGCTTTTCTCCGATGGTTCTTCTTTAGTGCAACCGAATAATGTTCAACTCGCGGAAAAAATTGGATTGCAAACTCAAGCAGAAAAACCATTTTACGATTTAATTATCGTTGGTGGTGGACCTGCAGGTTTAGCTGCTGCGGTATATGGTGCTTCTGAAGGATTGCGGACGTTGATGATAGAAAAAGAAGCTCCGGGAGGACAAGCAGGAACGAGTTCGCGTATTGAAAATTACCTTGGTTTTCCCGTTGGTTTAAGTGGCGGTGATTTAGCAAGACGCGCTGTAACTCAAGCCAGAAGATTTGGTGTCGAGATTCTCACACCCCAAGAAGTACAGGGAATTCGCTTACAAGACCAGTATCGAATAATTCAACTAAAAGACGGTAGCGAAATAAGTTGTCATGCATTGATTTTAGCTTTGGGTGTAGCTTGGCGACGGTTGAATGTACCGGGAATAGAGCGTTTAACTGGTGCTGGTATTTACTACGGTGCAGCTCAGACAGAAGCACGTTCCTGCGAAGGAGAACAAGTATATATTGTTGGTGCGGCGAATTCCGCCGGACAGGGAGCAATGTATTTTTCTAAATATGCCAGCAAAGTGATTATGTTGGTGCGCGGCGATTCCTTGGGTAAGAGTATGTCTCAATACCTAATTGACCAAATTGAAGCCACGCCAAATATTCAAGTCAGAGTGCATACAAGTGTAATTGAAGCAAAAGGTGAAACGAGTTTAGAACAACTTACTCTTGTTAATAGTTTGACTAACGAACAAGAGACAGTATCGGCAAGTTCGCTGTTTATATTTATCGGTGCCAAACCGAGCACCGAATGGTTGGATGGAGTCGTAGAAACAGACGATCGCGGTTTTATTCTCGCGGGTACGGATTTAACAGGCAATGGTAGCAATCGTCCTAAAGGATGGAATTTAGACCGCGATCCCTTTTTATTGGAAACAAATGTCCCCGGTGTATTTGCCGTAGGTGACGTGCGTCACGGTTCGGTGAAACGAGTAGCTTCCGGTGTTGGTGAAGGTTCGATTTGCGTGCAATTCGTTCACAACTACTTAAGTAAAGTTTTGTAATCGCTGCTCCCTACTCACTGTTCACTGCTCACTGTTCACTGCTCCCTGTTCACTGTTAACTGTTCACTGCTCACTGTTCACTGTTCACTGTTCACTGTTCACTGATAACTGAAAATGGTTTTATGTATTGAAGAATTGCAAACTCTGGAATTATTCAAAGTACTTCCTCAGAGTCGCTTGGAATGGGTTTGCGATCGCGCTACTAAAATTAAGCTATCGAAGGGTGAAATCCTAATTTCTGAGGGTGATATAGCGCGAGGTTTGTTCATTTTAATGTCCGGGAAAA
>JBCBQE010000195.1:8979-9248 GCA_039820385.1 Cyanobacteria bacterium J06635_10 | reverse complement strand
GGGAGCAACACTGCGTTCGTATTGTTTTTGCTAATTAAAAACAAGTAATTCAAATAAGAACTTCTTGGTATATCCTTAAATGTCCAGAATATATCAATAAAAATAATAAACTTATTCAAAACAAATTATAACTAACCCTTACCCAAAAAGTAATTATTGTGTTAGAAGCTTGTATACTCGCAACAGTTTTATGCGGTTTTTTCGGCATAATCTTGAAAAAAAATTTGGTGATGAAAATTGTTGCCATGGATGTAATGAGTACTGGAGTT
>JBCBQE010000195.1:0-8969 GCA_039820385.1 Cyanobacteria bacterium J06635_10 | reverse complement strand
ACGTAATAAGCAATAACTCCAGTACTCATTACGTGGCGATCGCATCGCGAAATGGTCTATTTACTCCTATTTTCGCCGATGTAGAAAACCGCAGTTATGCCGATCCAGTTCCCCAGGCGGTTATCTTAACGGCGATTGTAATTGGCTTTTCAATTCAAGCCCTAATGTTGGTTGGTGTGATGAAGCTAGCAGCAGATAATCCCACCTTGGAAAGCAACGAGATTGAAAAGAACAATACACCATGAACACTATTACAATCGTTTGGGCAGTTCTGCCGTTTTTTTTAGGGTTCACCATTTATCTTATCCCCAAACTCGGTCGCTATTTAGCATTGTTGGGGACAATCGTTTCCTTTGGATATGCATTGGGATTATTTACCCTTAAATCCCCATTTACACTACGGTTGCTGAACAGTTTCGGTGTCACCTTGATGGTCGATCAACTGAGTGGCTTCTTTATATTAACAAATGCCCTGGTAAGTATCGGAGTTATTCTCTACTGTTGGCGTAGCGATAAAACAGCTTTTTTCTACACCCAAGCGATCGTAGTTCATGGCAGTGTAAATGCTGCTTTTGCTTGCACGGATTTTATTAGTTTGTATGTAGCCTTAGAAGTGAGCGGAATTGCGGCATTTCTATTGATTGCCTATCCGAGAAGCGATCGCTCTATTTGGGTAGCTTTACGCTATCTATTTATCAGCAATACAGCAATGTTATTTTATCTGGTGGGTGCGGTATTAGTCTATCAGGCTAATTATTCATTCGCTTATACTGGTTTGAGCAAGGCAGCACCAGAAGCAGTAGCGTTGATTTTTGTGGGACTTTTGGTAAAAGGAGGGGTTTTTGTTTCAGGATTGTGGCTACCGTTAACGCACTCGGAATCGGATACACCAGTCTCGGCTTTGTTGTCGGGAGTTGTGGTCAAAGCGGGAGTTTATCCTATGGTGCGGTGTGCGTTAATTGTTGAGGAAATAGATCCGATCGTCAGGATTTTCGGAGTTGGTACGGCGTTTTTGGGAGTAATTTATGCCATCTTTGAAAATGACACCAAACGAGTGCTCGCATCAAGCACGATTTCTCAATTAGGTTGGATCCTCGCCGCACCTCAAGCAGGCGGTTATTATGCTTTAGCCCATGGTTTAGCAAAATCGGCGTTGTTTTTGACTGCGGGTAACTTACCGAGTCGTAAGTTAGATGAATTGCAAAATAAACCGATTAACACTCGGATGTGGATTGTTTTGGTTATAGCGAGTCTTTCCATATCCGGTTTCCCATTGTTGACGGGATTTGGAGCAAAGGCACTGACTATGAAAAATCTCGTATCTTGGGAATTTATCCCTATGAATATTGCGGTTATTGGAACCGCAATAGTATACGCTAAATTCATCTTTCTACCTCATGGAAAAGGAAAAAAAGTCAAACTTGATTTTTGGGCCGCAATTATATTTTTACTAGGTTGGTTGATTACAGCTAATGTTGTTGATTTATCGGCTTATACCGTAGAGAGCATTGTCAAAGCACTTGTAACCATACCAGTGGGTTGGTTGGTGTATTGGTTTATTTTGAAACGCTTAAGCTTGAAATTACCCCGCGTACTCGAAGAATTCGATCATCTAATCGGTGTGATGAGTTTGATTTCAGTTTTACTCTTTTGGATGGCGTTTTTATGGTTGGACATTTAATATTACGACTTATTTTGTGGTTTCTACTCACATCCGATTTGAGTGCAGCCAATATCATTATCGGTGTCATTATTGCTTTTGTTTTACCCCGGGGTTACCCGTCGCCAGAAGCATTAAAAGATTGGTTTGAAGTACTGGGTAAAATTTTGATCGCAATTCCCCAGGCTTATATTGAAGCCGTTGAAATTATTATCAGTCCTCACCAATACGAAGATGTAATTCTTGAGAAAGTTCCACCAAAGCGATCGCCACGGTTAATTTTTCTAGATATATTCTTGATTACCTTTACCCCAAAAACCATTGTGACAAAATATCGGCAAGATGGCTGGTACGAAGTACATCGGGTGCGTCGTAGGAGTTCAAAATTATGAACGTTTTAATTCTAATTGCCATGCTTCAAGCTCTACTGATACCCATCTATGAAGCTTGGAAGGATGAAAATATTTGGCAAACAATGCTGGCATTTGCCAGTATCTCTACTAAGACAGCTATTATTGCTCTGGTGGTGTCGGTGATGCGTGATGATTGGATGATTGGTGTGGTTGCTGTGATTATTCTAAGTGTCGGTAATGCCGGATTAATGTTACTAGCACATATATTAAAACGTTTGAGGGAAGTATGATTGATATTATCAGTTATATCTGTATTGGTATTGGCATCTTTTTTTGGTTTTGGGGTACCTTTCCTTTATTAGGAAAACGCTCGGTATTATTTAAATTACACAGCCTTTCTGTTGCAGATACTCTCGGTTCCATTGCGATTGTTTTTGGATTACTTTTGAAAAGACCTGCGGAATGGCCATTACTCATCCTCGCCATTATTACCTTAGCTGTTTGGAATACTATGCTCGGCTATGTTTTGGCTTACTGTTCTAGTTCGGAGGACGATAATGAGCGAAAATCTTGATATTTATCTTTATATTATTATCGCTTTGTTACCTCTTACTTCCTGTTTGGTGGTACTTCAGGTTAACCCTTATCATGCCTTAGCACTCAGGGGAATATTGGGTGCGATCGCGGCATTGGTTTATGCGGTTTTAGGAGCTGCCGATGTGGCTTTAACTGAAGCTTTAATGGGTACTTTGCTAGCAATTACGTTGTATGCGGTGGCAGTACGCTCTTCCTTGGTGTTGCGTGTGGGAATACTCGAAGATGGTACTCAGTTAGAAGGCGAAATTGATTTTCAGGAAGTTATAGCTGAGTTCCGCGAAATTCTTAACAAACGTCATATGCGGTTGGAAATATTGCCCTATACAGATAAGCAGGCTTTGCAGCGGGCGCTAATGGAGAAAGAAATCCATGCAACTTTGAGCCGCTCGTCAGTAATGCAAGTCGGCGAGAGGGAAAGTACTAATGCTCAAGTCTATGATGATTTTGGAATTAGACGTTCATCTTATCTTGCCATTACTCGGATTCGACGCATATATGACATTATGATTGCCGAACTAGTTTCTGGACAAACCACAGTTAATTACGTGAATGTTGCAGATGCCAATGCTGCTAAATTAAAGGAGAAGCATCTATGAAATGGGTATATATTCTTGCTGGAATCGCACTGTTTGTAAAAATGCTGCTCGTACCCAATCCAGAGCCAGAATTATCAATATCTATTGTCGAAGCAGTTGTTAAAGATAGTGGAGTACCTAATGCAGTATCCGGTATCATTTTCCGGAATCGACTTTACGATACTATCTTTGAAGTTGTGGTATTTACAGTTGCGATCATGGGAGTTACCTTTCTGTTAGCCAACGAAAGACCATTTTGTACCATCGACAGTTTTAGCGATCGACCATCGATAATTTTAGCCCGATTGGGAGCGACGATCGCGGCTTTAGTAGGTATTGAGTTGGCAATTCGCGGACATCTTAGCCCCGGTGGTGGTTTTGCTGCTGGTGTAGCTGGTGGTACCGCTATTGGACTAATTGCGATTACTTCCTCACCACAGTGGATGCAAGGAATTTACAAACGCTGGCACACTTCTAAGTGGGAGAAGGTTTCGGTGTTGATTTTCATTATTCTGGCAGTGATAAAATTATCTGGATATGAGTTGCCTTATGGGGAGTTGGGTACTTTGTTCAGTGGTGGAGTTTTGCCTTTACTGAATTTTTTGGTTGCGATTAAAGTCGCTTTGGGCTCCTGGGCTGCTATTTTAGTCTTTATTCATTATCGGGGTTTGTTGTAAGTCATTTTCTACTCATCATGTTAAAGACGCGATACCATTGCGTCTCTACAAGAATAATTAATTGCCAAAAATGAATCATCATATTTTTCAATATTCATCGAATATACATTAAGCTGCTACATTCAAAGTCGCGATCAAAGTTCGTATTTATTAAGAAATTTCAAGATTATTGTCAAATATAATACATCAATTACAATATAAAAAAACAAGTATGGGTGCTTAGATTGAAATAATATGTATTTTGCAATCTGCTTTTGATTCAATAAGCGAGCAAGTTGAAATGAAAGCAAAACTTTATTATTAGTTCAATGTCTAAGTTATTTACAAAAGATTTGCAAATTTACTGCGAACCATCACAAAGAGATTGGAGTATTTTGGGACAAAAAAATCCAAGATTTGAATATCTCAGGTACTCCATTAAGAGTGATTTTAACTTCTGTAGGAGAAGATAATCAACTAACTTTTGAATGTAGTTTTTTAGAAACAGAACGTCAGCCAGTTTGGCCATCTTTATTGAAAATACATCCTCGTCAAAGCAATTGATCGTCACCTTTTGTTGTTGTTAGTATCATTCCTACAGGAGTTAGAGCAGAGATTGGTGGATTTGCAGGAGATGGAACACCCAGTACTAATTTGTTAGCTCAAGCTTGCGATCATTTAATTGTTAATCCTAATTCAGTCACTGCTTCCGATTTGTATTTGGCTAACGATAATATTCTTCATTTAGAAGGTAATTTAATTTGTCATTCCCCAAACTCGTAACAAGATTGGTGTGATTATTGAAAAAACCGAAGACAAATTTCTGAACGTAATTCTGAATGCCAAACTATACCAGACTGAGCATACTTTTTTTCTCACGGGAGGAGCAACTCAAGGTATTTTAGTAGCTTGTGCTATTTAGGGAGCCAACATCATCGAGTGGCGGTGGGAGTAAATTGGCAATTTGATATACTTCTACCCTTCTTAGGGCAAACCGAAGAAAATGCCAAATTGGCAGGAAACTACCTCCATGCTATTCTTTGGAGCTTTCCTGCTGCCCTGAGTTTCGTTGTCTTTAAGGAAATCGTTACAGTTTTGGGTAAACCTCAATTATTAATCACGATCGCTGTAGCTGCAATTCCACTTAATGCCATTGCCAATTATTGCTTAGCTTTTGGAAAACTAGGCTTACCAACTCTGGGATTAGCTGGATTAGGATGGGCTAGCACTCTAATTTCTTGGTTAAGTATTTTGAGTGCTGTGGCTTTATTTGTCTTTGATAAAAGTTTTAAAGAAAAACATCTCTTCCGTTATTGGCGTGAGTTTAAAAGCTCTATCGTAAATCAAATTCTGCAATTAGGTTGGCCATTAATGGCGCAATTGGGAGCAGAGCTAATTTTATTTACAGCAGTAGCTCTACTGATGGGATATTGGGGAACAACTCTTTTGGCTGCTGATGAGATTGTAATGTCAGTGTTAGATATTGCGATCGTTATTCCTTGGGGAATATCTTATGCTGTTGCAATTCGAGTTGCTCAAGCTATTGGGGAGGAAAATTCAGCAGATGCTTTTAGAGCAGCTATTATCAGCTTTTTTCTGGTTTTGACATTTACTGTAACAATAGCCTTTGTATTTTGGTTGTTCCCAGAAAAAATTGTAGCATTTTACTTAGATGCTACAATTTCCGAAAATTTATTTTTCAAATTTGCAGCTATTTTTCAAATATTTTACGGTATCCACTTTGTTGCTCTTGGCGCTCTCCAAGGTTTGTTGGATACCCGTTTGCCAATGTTGATAAATTCTGTTAGTTATTGGTTAATTGGTATAGTTGGCGGTTATATATTTGGTGAAATTTGGCAATTACAAGGTTTAGGGCTTTGGTGGTGTTTAATTTTGAGTATTTTAGTAGCTGATGTTTTGCTAATTTTTCGTTTTATTTGGTTACTCTTAAAATACGAATTCCAAACTTAAAATTTTTATATTTTTGACTTAGGCTTAATTTTCTTTATAGATCGATCGCATCTTCTCCCTAACACACTGGAATTCTCTCTCTTTTATCACTCCCGGAAAACAAAAATCTTCATTGAACAACTGTAAGCTTGATTTCATTTATTTTAGAAAACTGATTTTCCAAGAATAATTAAAATTGAAGTCCAAAAATTTGAAGGCGAAGCCTCAAAAGCCTTAAAATACATGCTTTAACCTCAACTGACAACTATAGGGTATACACATGAGTAAAAACTCTGTGCTCCTCTGCATTTACTCTCTTATCCTCTGCGTTAAAAAAATAAGATAGATACCAACAGATTTGATATCATTCCTCCAATAGATGCCAATTTTGCTATAGAGGTAAAGTCGCAAGAGCCATAGCCTAGTTGTTGTGCTTAAAAAAATCTATTTTTATAACTTGTAAGAATTCAATATTTTGATAAACCTGATTTTTGAAAAAAACAGGTTTATCACCAAAAAGTTTTAAATTCAAGATTTTGCGAAAAGTCAAACCTTTTCAAGTACATTTTAGATTAAACATGGGAATAAATCTATTGCCATAAATCTAAAATTAATTTCTTCCCCACATTTCTACATTCTTTCTAATACCTTAATACCTAACAGAGATAATCCCAATTTTAAAGTTCTCGCTGTCAAATCGCACAACGCCAAACGCGATGTTCTAATTGGCTCTTCCGATTTCAAAACTGGACACTTTTCAAAAAATTGATTGAATTTTTCACTTAATTGATAGAGGTATTCACATAAGCGATTAGGAAGCAATTCTTGCTCTACTTCAGCAATTACCTCATCTAACTGCAATATATGTTTTGCTAAAGTTAATTCCGCTTCTTCTCCCAGCATAATTTTGACATTTTCACCCAAGTTGTCATAGTCAATTCCACCTTTACGACTAATACCTTGGGTACGCACGTAAGCGTAAAGCATATAAGGTGCAGTATTACCTTTGAGCGCCAGCATTTTATCAAAGCTGAATTTGTAATTACCAGTACGGTTTTGACTCAAGTCAGCATATTTCACCGCACTGATACCCACTACTTTGGCAACATTCGCAATAAACTCTTCTGTTTCTTCTCTTTCTTCTTCTTTTAATCTCTTCTCTAAATCAACACGAGCACGAGATACAGCTTCATCCAATAAATCCCGGAGTCTTACCGTTTCTCCTGAACGAGTTTTTAACTTCTTCCCATCTTCTCCCAATACTAACCCGAAAGGTACGTGAACAATTTCTACATCTTCGGGAATCAAATTAGCCCGTTTTGCTACTTGAAATACACCAGCAAAATGATTCGCTTGTCCAGCATCTGTTACATAAATTAATCTTTTGCCTTCTTCTTTCTGTATTCTGAAATTTAATGCTGCTAAATCTGTCGTCGCATAGTTATAACCGCCATCGGATTTCTGTACAATTAAAGGTAAGGGTTCACCTTCTCTATTTTTAAACCCTTCGAGAAAAACAACCTTTGCACCTTCGCTTTCTTCCAACAATCCAACTTTATCTAAATGTTCCACAACTGAGGAAAGTAATGGATTGTAAAAAGATTCACCCCTTTCCTCTATCTTAATATTGAGTAAATCGTAAATTAGCTGAAACTCTCGCCGCGATTGCTCGCATAGTAATTTCCAAGCATGAGTTGTATCTTCCGCACCCGCTTGTAATTTGACAACTTCTTGCCGTGCTCTTTCTTGAAAATCCTCATCTTCATCAAAGCGTTTTTTAGCTTGCTTATAGAAATTAACTAAATCTCCAATATCTAAAGCATTCGCAGTGGTTAGCGCTGACGGTGACACTTCTCTGAGATTAGTAATCAACATCCCGAATTGGGTACCCCAATCACCCACATGATTCAACCGCAGCACATCATGTCCCTTAAATTCTAAAATCCTAGCGATAGAATCACCAATAATAGTAGAGCGTAAATGTCCGACATGCATTTCCTTGGCAATATTTGGACTCGAAAAATCCACTATTTCCCGTTTAGGATACTTCGCAGTGGGAACTCCCAAACGTGGATCTGTTTGAATCGAATTTAATTGAGCCTCTAAATATGATACTTTTAAACGTAGATTAATAAAACCCGGACCAGCGATTTCTGAATTTTCGCAAATATCTGAGACATCAAGATTCTCCACTACCTGCTGTGCGATATCTCTGGGCTTTTGTCCTAATTTCTTCGCTAAAGACAAAGCCATATTCGCTTGATAATCGCCAAATTCAGGCTTTGACGCAGGAACTAAAATTGGATCGGTGTTGGCATACTCATTACCAAAAGCCTTACCTAAAGCTTTCTGTAATTTGTCTCTTAGTTTTTCTTGTGTAGCGTTCATATGTAAATTTTCTCTTAATTTTACCGCTTACCATAGCTGCTATACAAAAAAGCATATTACTCCCAACATGCTCCAAAATTATCTATATTTCTTTACTTCTTCCTTCTCTCTTTCCGCCGAGAAGAGAATAATTGACTCTGGAGTTATCTAAGGAAATCAAAATTCTAGAATATGACAGATATATCTTACCGCTTCCTATTCCTTACGGTTGCTGGAGGTTGCTCTATATATAGTTTCTGAAAATATTTCTGCTTCTCCAGCTTAATGAGAAAAAGCTTGCGATCTACTTGCAGCAGCGCTTCGCTCACAGCGATAAGGCATCTAGATTCCCTAATCGCAGATTATTTTCTTCTTCTTCGTCGTCGGCGTTTCATGTTACATTTGTGCTACATATTCCAATAATTATAGCACAGATTTTTGTTTAGCTGAAATCCACAGTATTTAATGGTGTGGTATTGTCAGATAAAATTTTAGTTGAAAAACTAACTCGACATCTAACCGTTATCTCGCGGGAAGGGTTTTCAAGACTCTTAAAGTTTCCATTATTATTGGATGGAGTGGATATTGCTTCTAAGTCATCATTGTAAACTCCTTCTGCTCCGATAATTGGAGATAATTCTTCAATCTCAACAATTTCATCTAGTTCTAGTTTTGCTCCTTCTGCCAATAGTGTTGCATGAGCAAGAGCATTTTTTATTGCGGATTTTCTTGCTTTTTTTTCTACTCCTAAATTCTGACGAAATATAGGTTGAATTATATCTAAAGTAAATGAATAGCGTCGATGCTTAAA
>JBCBQE010000194.1:0-9263 GCA_039820385.1 Cyanobacteria bacterium J06635_10 | reverse complement strand
TAATATTCCCATTATAAGAAAATCCTTATCTTTATATATTTATTGTCTCACAGTTCGAGCAATTTTTTTTCGCCGCGACAAAATTAACAAAACTTGATTGTCCGATTAGGGGAGTTAAACACCTGCATGCGATCGCTCTTCACATGCCCGTGGCTTATCCCATTTTCAGGAGCCGCAGGTTAAATAGAGAGCCGAAAAATCATCTCGAATTTGGCGAGTAAATTTAAAAAAAATTAAAAATACATCGAAAAAAATTTTTTTATTTTGGCAACTCTTCTCTGATACAATTCTGATTAGAAAGTATTTTTTATAATGGAAATCTGTCTCGCTGAAAAAATTTGACTAATATTCCCATTATGATAAAATCCTTATCTCTATACATTCATTGTCTCACAGTTGGAGCAATTTTTTTTCGCCGCGACAAAATTAACAAAACTTGATAATGCAATTAGCGGAGTTAAAGGCCTGTATGCGATTGCAAAGCACATGCCCGTTCACCTTTATGTGTTCCCGAAGGGTAGGGCTTATCGCATTATCACCGAAGTAGGTTAAATCGGAGACCGAAAAATCAGCTAGAAGTTGGCGAGTAAATTAAAAAAATTAAAAATACATCGAAAAAAAATTTTTTATTTCGGTAACTCTTCTCTGGTAAAATTATGATTAGAAAGTATTTTTTATAATGGTAATCTGTCTCGCTTTAAAAATTTGACTAATATTCCCATTTTAAGAAAATCCTTATCTCTATATAGTTATTGTCTCACAGTTCGAGCAATTTTTTTTCGCCGCGACAAAATTAACAAAACTTGATTGTGTGATTAGCGGAGTTAAACGACAAAGGCGTATCGCATCATCAGGGGAGCAGGTTGCATCTTCTATGAAAATGAGACAAAAATCAGCGTATCGCACAAACATTAAAAATATAGGGCGAGCTATAAGCCCACCCTACAGTACTTTTATTTAATTTAAAATATATTCCCTAACTTTCCACAACTTCCCTAACTAATTGTGCTAACTTATCAGCACTTTCGGGAACTGCTACAGTCTTGGCTTTTTCGCTCATTTTCTGCAACTCTTCGGGAGACTGCAATAATTTTAAGACCTGACTTTGCAGAATTTCTGCGGTTAATTCTTTCTGTTGAAATAATATTCCCGCTCCCACAGTCGTATAGACTTGAGCGTTGTAGGTTTGATGGTCTTCTGCTGCGTAAGGATAAGGAATTAAAATCGCAGGAGTACCGCATACAGCTAATTCTGTGACACTGCCAGCACCAGAACGACTTATGGCTAAGTTTGCTCGTTGTAACAGCGCTGCCATGTTGTTGTAAAATGGCATCGAAATATACTGTGGATGCTTGAGACTATCCGCTTCTGGGTCTTTATCCCCTGTTAAATGTACTACATAAGCACCAGAATCAAACCATGCTGGGGCACTCTCACGTACTAACTTATTTACAGAAACTGCCCCTTGACTGCCGCCAAAAACTACAATTACAGGTACATCTTGAGGAATTGATAAATCTAACGACGCTTCAATTCCTGGTTCTAGAAAAGCAGATCGTACAGGAGTACTAGTAAATATAGTTTTATCCTGAGGTAAATATTTTTTAGCAGCTTCAAATCCAACCGCTACCGCATTACACCAAGGGCCAAAAAAACGAGTTACTTTACCGGGTAAAGCATTAGATTCGTGAAGAATCACGGGTAAACCCAAAGAACAAGCAGCAATTACAGCAGGGCCAGAAATATAGCCACCTGTTGTGAAAACTCCCTCAAATTTACCTTTTTTTAAGATTTTTCTAACTTGTAAAATCGAACCAACCAGTTTACTCAAGGTGAGTAGTGAAGAAATACCAAAACCTTTTTGGAACCCTTCAACCCCAATAGTATTCAATTTATACTGTTTGGGAACCAGCTGAGTTTCTAACCTATTAGGTACACCCAGCCATTCAATTTGATAATCTGGCAATTTTTCCGCCAGTGCAATCGCCGGAAATAGATGTCCGCCAGTTCCGCTGGCTGCTATAAGTAATCGTATAGGAGCGTGAGCCATTAACCCTTTACCCTGTTAGCGCCTAGCTTGAATTAAGAATAAAACAATTTCCTGCTTTTTCGTATACTCATCCGGAATTTCACCTCTTAAGGAAAGTTCTAGTATGAGTGATACATCAAAACAGCGAATAAGTACTGTAGTTGAATTACCTACTTCCTTATTACCAATGCCTAACTTTAATACCTTAATACCAGGACGAAAATCAAGACTTGCTAGTAGCCGTTGGGCAATTTTATTTATCCTGACGCTTGGTTTATCTACTGGTTGGAAATCCGCTCAAGCAAATATACCAGAAAATGCACCACCTCAAGTCAAAACTCTATTAACACAAATAGATGCATCCGCAAACCGCGCTGATGTCAAAGGTGTAATGAACTTTTACAGCCCCCGTTTTGTTCACGGAGACGGGCTAAACCGTTCGAGTATGGAAAAAGCTTTAACTTCTTTGTGGAAAAGTTATCCACGTTTGAGATACAATACTAGATTGCAATCTTGGAAAACCCAAGGTAATAGTATTATTGCCGAAACGGTAACAAATATAGTTGGTTTACCTTCTGCGAACAATAATAAGTTAGGCATGAATGCCACCATTAAATCACGTCAGCGCATCGTTAATGGTAAAATTATTCGTCAAGATATTTTATCAGAACGGACTCAACTTAGTTCTGGAACCAATCCTCCCAAAGTAGATATTAATTTACCCGAGCAATTAAAAGCCGGACAGCGGTATTATTTTGACGCAATTGTCAACGAGCCTCTGGGTGATGATTTCCTCTTGGGTGCGGCGCTAGATGAAGCCGTAAAACCAGGGAAATATCTCAAACCTACACCTGTAAACTTGGAATTACTATCCGCAGGTGGAATATTTAAAGTTGGAAGGGCACCAACAAGCCCCGGTAATCAATGGATTTCCGCAGTATTAGTACGAGGAAATGGTATGACTATGATTACTCAGCGCGTCCGAGTAGTGGGAAGATAGGAATTAGCTCACGGAGTTAGTAGTTAGTTGTTAGTGGTATTAGAGTTGAAAATAAACCAATCATAGCGTTAGGGAATTAAATTCCCTATCTTCATAATTGCGTTTAAAGTTGATATTCTTAACTTTTAACTCCTAACTCTCATCCTTTGTTCCTTATAAGAACTAACCACTAACAACTATCAAATAGCTTTTGATTTAATTTCCCATGGCTTCAATTAAAAATCAAATTGTATTAATAACTGGTGCAAGTAGTGGAATTGGTGCATCTTGCGTCAAATTTTTTGCTTCGGCGGGTGCTAAATTTATTTTGGCTGCGCGAAGATTGGAACGTTTGCAGCAAGTTGTAGAGAATTTACAATTACCATCCGAACAATTCCATTTATTAGAACTCGATGTACGCGATCGTTCCGCTGTAGAATCTGCTATATCTAATTTACCTACTCAATGGTCTAATATTGATATTCTCATCAATAACGCTGGTCTTAGTCGCGGTTTAGACAAACTTCATGAAGGTAGCTACCAAGACTGGGAAGAAATGATTGATACCAATGTAAAAGGTTTGCTTTACCTTACTCGTTGCGTAGTTCCGGGGATGGTTGAACGACAACATGGTCATGTAGTTAACATCGGTTCCATCGCCGGACATCAAACTTATCCCGGTGGTAATGTGTATTGTGCTACCAAAGCCGCAGTTAGAGCAATTTCTGAAGGTTTAAAACAAGATTTGCTGGGAACTCCCATCCGCGTTAGCTCCGTCGATCCCGGTTTAGTGGAAACGGAATTTAGTCAAGTAAGATTTCATGGAGATGGCGATCGCGCGAAAAAAGTATATCAAGGATTAACTCCCCTCACCCCAGATGATATCGCCGATGTAGTGTTATTTTGCGTTACTCGTCCCGCTCACGTCAATCTCAGCGAAATTTTGTTAGTACCGGTGGATCAAGCTAGTGCGACGATGGTGAATCGGAAGTAGCTTATTTAAATTTGATATTGACATGTAACGATATAGTTTTGAATTTGCCGTCACGCACCAATTAATTTATATCTGAGCCGTTAGTAGGTTGGGTTATGCTTCTTCGTCTTCCAAAACCATCAACAAATCCCTAACCATCCCATAAGGATGTTGAACCATCGAAGTATTGCAAAAAACAGCCAAACTCAACTTACGTCCATGAAAATCCGGTAAATGCATCGCCCAAGTATTGTAACCTGGCCCATCACCACCATGACCGTATTTAATTCCATACTTAGATTCGGAGTCAGCCATTATACCCAAACCGTAACCAGGTTTTCTATACCAACCTTGAGCTTTACCGATATTGACCAAGGTTTGCATTTCTTCTAAATGTTGAATATCTAATAACTTACCCGAAAAAACAGCTTCAAAGAATTTCACCACATCTTTGACAGTAGAAACAATCAACCCTGTAGCGCACCAATCGGGATGATAGCGAGGAATGACATTTTCAATTCTTAATTCCGAATTTAAATATCGACAATAACCCGGTGTTAAAATACCTTTTGTATCTACATCATGAGCAACATAAGTATTTTCTAAATCTAAAACAGAAAAAATCTGTTCTCGTAATACTTCAGCAAAACTTTTATTGCTAACAGTTTCAATTACTTCATAAAGCAACATATAACCGGTATTTGAATAACTCCATGATTCACCAGGTTGAAAATCTAATTTACCAGTACAAGTTAATTCAATGACTTTTTCATGAGTCCAAGGAATCGAAGGGTTTTCTCTAACAGCAGGTTCATACTCCTCCAGACTAGTATAACTTGGTACACCGCTGGTATGATTTAATAACCGTCGTAACGTTACAGAATCAGGAAATGATATGTTCGTTAACCACTGATTAACGGCATCATCTAAATCCAAAAATCCATCTTGAACTAAACGCAACAAGCAGACAGAAACAAAAGTTTTAGTAATACTGTAAATATAAAATAATTGATTAATATCGAGATTTTTCTGGGCATCAATATCAGAAAAACCACTGCTTCCCAACCAAAACCCGTGTTTCTCATCATTCATCGCCACATTTACACCCAAACAACCCGTAAAACGAAGCGATTGGTTTAATTGTCCTTGCAAGGCATCTTTTAGATCGATATTCATTTTCTTGCCAACTTTGATTGTAATAACTTCCTAAATTCAAGATTGCATAAGCTCCTCACTTCCTCTCTCAGCCCTACTCAGGGTTGACTCCGAACCCCAAAGCATTTAAAAATAACAATCATTAAAATATAATAACCTTTAAATTTTGACCTCTAACCCGTCACCTGTAACCTTATTTATCATGACATCAATAAATCAAAATAAAATCGATTTTACCCAAAAACTACTTGAATTAATGCAGCAAAAAGATATTTGTAGCTTCAAAGCTTTGAGTAAAGTTGCTGGAGTTTCTAAATATCAAATACAGCGCTTGCGTAAAGGAGAAATTCAGCAAATGCGCTTAGAGTTTTTGGTGAAAATAGCCCAAGCATTACAAATAGATTTAAGTGAATTGATCAATAAATTTTCTGAAACAGAATTAATCAAACAGCAAGCATCAACTCAGCATTCATCACAGCAAATAGCAGATTTAAAAAAAGAATACGAACGCTTAGAAAAGCAATTAGAAAATCAAGAACAATTATTGCTTTCTCAGTTCCAGCAATCGAGTTTACAACTGCTTGAATCATTATTAATTCAATTTCCCACAGCAGCACACAAAGCCCGAGAGAATCGCCAGTTACCAGCAGCGAATATAATTCCATTAATAGAAAAACCCTTAAATAGACTTTTACAAGAATGGGGAATCGAAGCTATTGCTTCCGTAGGTGCAGAATTACCCTATCAACCCGAAATCCATCAGCTAATCGAAGGCAATGCACAAAAAGAAGAAAAAGTCAAGGTACGTTATACTGGCTACCGTCAAGGAGATAAGTTACTTTATCGAGCGAAAGTGAGTCCGGTTTAGAGAGGATGGGGGATGAAGAGAAGTTAGGAGTTAGGAATTATTGATAGAAAATTTTTAACTGTTAACTGTTGAATATTAACTGTAGAAATTTCTAATGATAGATGTTGAAAGAGAATAAATTTCGGGAATACTAATGAAGTGTATCTGAGGTGACTTCATATTTATGAGCTATTACCGCTGGGCGTTTTTCAAAAGCATCAAGGTAATAAGTATTAACTGAGTGCAGTTTCAGCCGTGCTGTACTAGTTAGCGGTTGTGCATAAAGAGGCGGCATCTAACGGGAGATAAAACCCTTACGGCAAAAGGATTTTGGGGATGAATAAAGATAAACAAATAAATGAATCCTCCCTTAGTCGGGAGTTCACAGTTGAAGACGATTGTCAAACGCAGCCAGAAGAAAATTTTTCTGCTGGTTTTTTACTTCAGGTAATTAATGGTACTTCTGATCCTATTTTTGTCAAGGATCGCCAACATTATTGGGTGCTGGCGAATGATGCCTATTGTAATTTTATTGGACGTAGTAGAGAAGAAATTATTGGTAAGTCCGATTTTGACTTGTTTGAAGATAAAGTTGCGGATGCTTCTTGGGAAAAAGATGAATTTATTTTTACTACCTCGAACCAAAATGAATCCGACGAATGTATAACAGATAGTCAAGGTAATAGACGTTTTGTCTCTATTAAGAAATGCGTGTTTAAGGATGAGGAAGGAAATCAGTTTCTAATTGTTACCATTCGAGAGTTAACGCAACAAATTGCCCAGCATTTTCAGGTAGAAGCACGACTGCGTTCATCTAAGCAGTTTTTAGAAAGAATTTTAGATAATATCCCGCAAGCACTTTTTTGGAAAGATAGCGATTCGATATATCAAGGTTGTAATAAGTTTTTTGCCGAAATTGCGGGAGTAGGAGATCCACAATTAATTAAAGGTAAAACTGATTTTGATTTACCTTGGAAAGAAGAGGAAGCTAATTGGTTTCGCCTTAATGATAGTCGCACCCTTGAATCTAAAGCACCTGAAACCATTGTTAAACCACAACTGCAAGCAGATGGCAGACAATGTTGGTTGGAAATTAACACAATTCCGATTTGCGACGCTCAAGGAAGGGTGACTAATATTTTAGGAACCTTACAAGATATTACTGAATCCAAGGAAGTAGAAGTTACTTTACAGAAGTTATATGAACAGTTAGAAATTAGAGTACATCAGCGAACTTCCGAACTGACTCAGGTGGTTACCCATTTACAAAAGGAAATTAAGCAACGTCAAATAATAGAAAATCAGTTTCGATTCAGTGAAGAGAGACTACAAAAACTGTCTGCAAATGTACCCGGTATGCTATTTCAATTTAAACTTGGGGCTGATGGGCAATTCAGTTTTCCTTATGTTAGTTCCGGTTGTTTTGAAATCTACGAACTTTCACCAGAACAACTTATAGCTGATGCCAGTTTGTTTATTTCCTGCGTTCATCGAGATGAGCGTGAAGATTTTGAAAAATCCATTGCGACTTCTGTTCAAAGTTTACAACCTTGGCAATGGGAAGGAAAAATTGTTTTAACTTCTGGGCAAGTAAAATGGATACAAGCCTCATCTCGTCCTGAAAAACAAGCAGATAATTCGATTATTTGGGATGGAGTAATAACAGATGTAACTCGTTTAAAAAAAGTAGAAAGAGCCTTGAAAAGAGCTTATGCAGACTTAGAAAAGCGAGTGGAAGAAAGAACTCAGCAATTAATGCAAAGCAATCGAGCCTTACAAAAAGAGATTGGCGAGCGTCACAGTGCACAATCGGAACTTTTAGCTTCTCGCCAAAGATTAGCACTGTTGATTGAACAAACACCTTTAGCTGCGATCGAATGGGATACGAATTTCCAGATTAAAGAATGGAATCGGTGCGCAGAAAAGATTTTTGGATATACAAAAGAGGAAGCTTACGGTAATTCTTTTGAGTTTATAGTTTCCCAAACTACTAGAGAACAGATACATCATTTAAAAACTGCATTACTGTCACAGCGTGGTGGAGCCCGAATTGTAATTGAAAATATTACTAAGGATGGTAAAACGATTATTTGTGAATGGTATAACAACCCCTTGATTGCTGCAAATGGTGAAGTCATTGGTGTTGCTTCTATGGTGCTTGATATTACCGAAGCCGAACTTGCGAGCGCAACTTTACAAGAACAAGAGCAATTTCTCCGCAGTATTTATCAAGGAGTCGAACAACTTATTTTTGTTGTCAATGTTTTAGATAATGCTGAATTGGTTTATGCTGATTGGAACTCAGCAACTGAAAAAGCTACAGGTATAAATGCTTCAGATATAATCAGTAAATTTCCAGAAGAAGTTTTTGGTGACGTTCAAGGTGCGAAAATACGTCAACAATATGTTAGATGCTTGGAAGCAGGTATACCTATAAGTTATGAAGAAAATCTAGTTTTTCAAGAGAGAGAAAATTGGTGCTTGACTACACTTAATCCTTTAAGAAATGCAGAAGGTAAGATTTATCGGATTGTAGGAACATCATTTAATATTAGCGAACGCAAACAAACAGAGACGCAGTTAAAGCAGCAAACACAAGAATTAGAAGTAACCCTTAGCGAACTGCAAAATGCTCAAATGCAGTTAGTACAAAGTGAAAAAATGTCCTCATTGGGCAATTTGGTTGCAGGGGTAGCCCACGAAATTAATAATCCTGTAAACTTTATTTACGGCAACATTAATCACGCTAAAAATTACGCTCAAGACCTCTTAAAACTGGTTCAGCTTTATCAACAATACTATCCTCAATCATCATCAGAAATAAAGGAATTAATCTCAGAAGTAGATTTAGAATTCCTTTTAGAGGATTTACCCAAACTGCTCGATTCGATGAAAATAGGAGCGCAACGTATCCGAGAAATTGTTGCATCTTTGCGTATTTTTTCCACGGATGGAGTCCAAATGAAAAAATTTGATATTCATCAAGGGTTAGATAGTACTTTAATGATTTTAGAAAATCGAATTAAAGCTAAAGCCGAACGTCCTAAAATTGAGATTATCAAAGAGTACGGAAATTTACCACTCTTAGAGTGTTATCCCGGTCAACTCAATCAGGTTTTTATGAACATCTTAGCAAATGCTTTAGATGCTTTGGAAGAATCAATAGAATTCAAACAACAAATGAATAGCAACCTTCAAATTCAAATTAGCACGCAACTTGTTGAGTTCGATAAGGTAATTATTCGCATTGCTGATAATGGGGTGGGAATACCAGAAGATA
>JBCBQE010000193.1:0-9273 GCA_039820385.1 Cyanobacteria bacterium J06635_10 | reverse complement strand
TAAAAGGGCCTCCTACTTCGACCATAATTGATCGTCGATCGTTGATAATTGATCGTTGATAAAATGCTCACGATACAAGGATTTTTGATTGTTTTTCTACAGTCTTAGAGTCAACATAAAATGGTAATCCATCATAAATACCGATACGATAGCTGACACTATTTTCACCTTTTGGTACTGTAGAAGCCATATGATTTAAAGTTCTGTTTTCCCATAAAAGAATATCTCCATCTTTCCATATATGGGTATGAATATGCTCATCACGTTCAATAAATGCAAATAGTTCCGCCAAAACTGTTTGATTTTTTTGATAATCAATATCCACAATATCAGTGGTAAAACCCTGGTTCATATACAATATTTTTTCATGAGTAACAGGGTGAGTAATCACAGCTGGATGGCTTACAGGTGGGAATCTCTTTTCAAAGTCATTCATAATATCGATCACTGCTCTATCAATATCCCACTCTTGGACTTTATAACGCCATTTAGCCTCATGCCGTAGATATTTTCCATCAATATAAGCTTTTAAATTTGCAGGCAATTTTTTATAAACCTGCTGCATATCTATGTAATAAGTTTCTCTAATTGAATTAGGCAAAACTTGCGGGTGCAACATCGTCAATGGCAGGGGTTCACTAAGAAATGCACAGTCAGTATGCCAATATCTACCAGTACCTTTAACTCCAAATTTTTTTCCATCTTTTGCGACATTAGAAGATACGAATATTTCTGGATAATCTGGGTGATGATAGTTCTCTTGAGGGTAAATTTGTGGTACTCCAATTTTGCGAGCAAATTCTAAGTATTGCTCTTCATTAAGATTTTGGTTTCTAAAAACCACTAACTTATGTTCGTAGACAAGTTGTTTAATTATATTGACTTGTTCTGTGGCAACTGAAACAACGTCTATGTCTGAAATTTCTGCACCAATAAATTCTGAAGGTGGTGTATTTATTTTCATTGTTACGCCCTGTATTTTTGGTTATTTAAACTTACCTTTTCTGTCTCTTCGATCTATTTTTTCAAATCGCGATGTGCAGTTGTGTAAGAGGGTGTTTATAAAATAAATCCGCCAGTAGGTAAAAAACGATGTTTGCGAGCTAATATACATAATGTCCCCTCTTAACTAATCGTTGTTCTTTCTCCGAAAACATTACTAAAAAGCAGATTCAGATGGTTGTTTGAAAAATCAAAAACAACTTAAAAGCTTGACTTCACGCTTATACTCAGGATTTGAAACCGAAAAATTCCACAACTCTTTACAAAAGTTTATAACTTACATAACACTTGGTTTGGGCTTCGGCTGGCTACGCTGGCTCATTGAATGATATATGCTGCTATGACCCACCTAATGTTAAGTCGGTTAGCTCGAAAAAATCATTTTTCAACTGCTTAAGATTTATTTTATAAACACCCTCTTAGAATGAAATAGCCCTGCCTTTATTCCATCCAAAAGCATCGTTTTCATCCCTAGTTTAAAAACAGAGGGCTTTCAACTTTGTGTTCTGTAATTATACTAACTTTCGCCATCCACTATTAGCTCCAATAGTAAACAGCATCATGGTCCTTGGAGAAGGACAGAAATCCACCTATGGTTATCCTGGTGCGATCGCCAACCGTGGGAACGATACAGTGGTAAAATCTACCACCATCGAACAGCATCATATCTCCAAGACCTGGGTTAAAAGTCATGCTTCCATATTGCTCGTCAAATATATTATGTGCTTCTTGATACATTCGAGATCCATGGGGGTTGCGAGAGCTTATTGTATTTTCAAAAGCAAACTCCTCACCGTCCCACTCTAACCCATAGACAACCAGTTCCCCCCCAGCTTCGGGGAGAACTAAGGGAATAAAGAAACTAAGTTGGTCAGTTACATCCACTAGACTTCTTAAATGCTCACTTTGAGGACTGTTTAAAAAGTCGTTCCCGACATGAATCGGATACTCATGATCTGTTGGTAGTTTGCGAATGGTAGCTGGAACGTAGCTTTGTCCTTGAGGTCCACTGGGTATTTTGACCTTAAATCCCCCAGAAAGAGAGCAGAAGATAGATTCCATGAGCGCCTCAAAGTCCAACATCCCTTCAAACAATGTGCGGCATTTTTGCCGGAAAATAGCTGCACAATCAAAATATCGTTGCAAGTTAGGGTTGGTCCAGACAAGGTTTTCACCCAAACTATAGGCTCCTTTGCTTATCTCAGCAAACGTAGAGTCTAAAATCCCGCTCATATCCACTTGTTCATTCTTTAGACGAGAGATGACCTGCTCGACGGCATCTTTAGGCAACACGTCCCGGATAATCATACCCTCGAAGCTACGGTTGTACAACATATCTTGAAGGGCGTTGGGATATTTCTCTACTTCCGATACATGGATATCAAGAAAATTAAATAAAGCTTCTTTGGCGATTACTTTCTTTGCCATAAATCTGTTCCTTATCTTTTAAATTTTGTGACTATTTTTGGCGTTACTGATTTAAAGTAGCAACTAGTCTTATAGAAAGGCGCAAGAGCTTAACATATTGTTGTTAAACAATGTTTTAAGTGTAAAATATTACTCTTAACTAGCCGTGCAAAATAAATTTAATATTTCGTCTGAATAGGGAATTGGGTTGGAGGCGAAGAGGGAACGGTTATATAACTAAGTTTTAATTGTCGGGTAAAGAGAGATGCGTCACTGCACCCTCCGCCGAGCAAGGAGAAATCGTTGCCGCTATCCCCTCCCCTAAAAACTAAACGTAAATGTTTCCACTTATGTAGCTCAAGCCTTCCAAACGCTCCTTTTGGAACGCGGCTTCACAACTTCTAAGTTTTGCGGGCTGGACTTGTCTGTGACAATTGGGATGAAGTAGAACTTGGTTTTGTATTGTGTCGCTGCCTCCATAAGTTCGCCATGCTATGTGGTGGCTATGCCATTTGCTGCCGCTAGGTGAATGCTTGGCTGCAGATTGGACAAATGCCATTCTGTTCCTTCCAAAGATAGAGAAGTTTTCCCTTGCCCTAATGGTTGTCTTCCATCTTCACGTTTAAACGTTCTTCAAAGTAGACTTCCCAGGCAACCGGTACGGATCTAACTGACAGTAGCAGGTTTGCTTGACCTTTGAGCATTAGTTTCATAAGGCTTATTACCTTGTTCCATTTTTACTCTTGTGTTGCTCGGAATATTAGTCTTAGGTTTATCACTCTCTTCTTAACGGATTTCCAGTCGGTTCCCGTCCATTGTGAGGGTGCTTTGGCTCCGATTTCCCTAGGTCATCTATCTTTCACCTTAGTTTAATTCCTTTACTGCGTTTATTCCGTTGATACCTGGTGCAAGGAAGGCCACCTTTCGACAAGCGGCAAAGTTTAAACCCCTATCCTCTACCTTACCAGAGGCATTCGCTTTTTACACCTTCCTTTACCCTCTGAATGGTTTGTCTTCCTTGCGGTAGATTTACTCCCTTTTTATTGGAGAACTCATAGGGCTTACCCTGTTCACATTGCTGGACTGTTTTTCTCGCCTTAGGTGCTGTCTATACCCCGGTGGTAATATCGTCTCCTTGTTTGAGGTCTATACACCTCTCAAACCTACCTACTTGCCTTTGCCTGCAACCTAGTATCAGCCCTTTCACTGTTTCAAAGTAACGAGGCTTACAACAGTTCACTTTCGTTCACCATAGCGAGGAACCCCAAGGCAGATTGCCATGAATGGGTTATACAGTTTTCCACTTTTGCAGCTTGCATTTATCCGGGTTCATAAGAAATACGCAGAAAGCGGCTTTCCTCAGAGTCTTCAGCCCACAGAGGGAAGTGACAGGAGTGGTTTTAACCACCGTGGGCTTCCGCAGCTGGTGCATGGGAACGTCCGCTCAATGGTAAAGTCAGCTTCCTCCCGGAGGAAGACGCTACGCGCACGCGTTGTGACCCGTTAGGGTCACAACAATGTTTAAGGTCGGCTTATCTGGGAAACACTGGCTTAACTCAAATACACCTGTTTAATCCCCCTGTTATAGAGCATGGAACGCCGCGATAGCGAAGCGCTCCTGCAAGCAGATCGCATTCCATGGTGTGAGTTTTAGCACTTGCCCTAAATGTAGGAATTTAATACGCACCGTCTGGTCAACTAAGAGCATTCAAGACAATGCCTGAAGCTCAGTGGCCGTCTTCCCTGAGTTGTTGACTTTGTAAAAGTACTTATTTAGAAATTCCCTTTTTTAGCACATCATAATATTTGCCTGATTGTCAACCCCCTTGACCTGACAGTTTTGTTGACTACTCATTGTGGAGTATTTATATTTACATATTACACTTAACGCCCTTACAGATAATAACCCAAGTTGCGAGTTTCGCGATACGCCTTTATGTGTCGGCCTCTCCTATCTCCAAAAATGCTTGTGTTCTAATTAGTCATAATTGCTTCATGGGAAATTTTGCGGTTGCGCTACGCGCAACCGCAGCACTATGTAAAAATTTCAGTCAAAAATACTACTTTTTATATCAATGCTTGCTTTAAAGTATATGCAAAAATAGATGCTTCTATTTTAAGTAAAAATAATAGACAGTTGGTATGCAATTAATTAGTTGATGCTTTTTATTGATGATTCATCTAAAATATTTTACTGTCCTATTAAAAAAAATCGTTTAGTAGATGATACTAATGGTTTATAAAAATATAAAAACTTAGAATCTTTGTATTGGAATGAATCATATTTATAAAATGGTAAAACAAGTAAAATAAAAAACTTCCCCGGAAGTAAAAAAGTTAAACTTTTCTGTGTCGCGATCTCTACCGATAGGACGGATTAGGTCGCAACTAACGATTTATCTCAATCTGAAACGAACGTTGTACAACAGGTGTGTAAGGTATGCCTTGGGCAGGCTACCCGAAGGATGGAAGATAAAGGAGTTACCCTTCGGTAAATTAAACAACCCACAGGTATTGAGAATTGTCAATACCGTAACGAGATGGAGCCTTAAATGCAGGGGCTTTGAATCCTCCGTAAAAAAAAAGGGGCAGGCTTTAAAACAAATTAACTTTTGATGTGTCCGGCATCTCTCGATCCGAAGCCTGCCCATTTTTTTAAGGCTACGTCTCGGGGCTTTAAAACAAATTAACTTTTGATGTGTCCGGCATCTCTCGATCCGAAGCCTGCCCGGGCACCCCAAGAAATTTTTTCTTCTAAAAAATTCTTATGGGTGTCGGTCAAAAACGGCGAAAATTTATATAGAGCAATATTTTCAGCAGTTGTAAAACATGATCCCAACACGATCAAATTGTATCCTAGTGGTCTGTCCCATTAATTTTATTCGTTTTTCATAAATCACGCTCAATGTGAATTAGAAAAAGGGTAGGAGAAGTAAGACGCAGGAAAGTTACCAGCTTTCCATTTCAAACTTCCCCTATGAATAGCATACTTTTCAACGGTAATTACAAGAGTCTACGTATTAATAGACTCGGAGCCACAAACTTCGTTTGAATGGTACAAACAAAAAATACAGCCAGCCGTTTTGAGTAAGCCAGGAGTAAAACCATTAATGAGCGATAGTGGAATATTGACCAACTGGACTATCTACCATTTCCAGGAGAAAATAATTTGATTCAGCAAGACCTAATTACACTTTAATATCTGCTTGCCCATTTAAATTATGTTCAACATGAATTGCAAGGTTTGAATTCACTTGTGTAAGAGAAACTTTCTGGCTAGAGAAACTTTCTGGCTTCTGTTTGTTGCCTTCTTTTAGATTTAGCAGAAGCTTTCCTGAAATAAATGTAAATGGTGGAAGTTGAATTTGCATACCACCTTCTCCAAGATCAAATACTCCACCTCCGGTTGTAACCAGCATATCCACTCCACGAAAATCACCGTACCAATTGGGAATTTTCACATCTTGCTCTGATACTGATTTAGAACCAAAATTCATTGCCACAAATATTGGTTCTTGATTTTGTGTACTATGAATGAGCATACACCAAAGGTGATTATTCCTCGAACATAAAAAGGTACGCTTTCCGCTATGAATAAGTGGGTTTTGGGTCCTGATTTGTGCCAGTTGTCGAATAAGTAAAAAAGTCGAGTGGTTTGTGCTAAATGACTTAAATGTTTTGCGGTTAATCCGACCATACTTCCAAATACATGCAGGATTGTCAAACATATCCTCGCGCACATAACAATCATGACCAATCCATTCTCCGTTATCATCTTTTTGATATTTGCCTAAAGCACCACAAAACTCTTGCTCTGTTCCTTGATAAATAGAAGGTGTTTGCGGTCCTAAAATTAAGCAAGCAAGTGCAAAATGAAGACGGATTCGTGCATTATCTCGATCTATTTGGCGATTTAAAAATTCATGTAAAATTCTTGTGGTATCTTGATTATCGAGGAACATAATGTTTTTTTTCCAACCAGCATGATATTTTTGGGATGGCGCAAGAAAACCACAAAAATATTCAGCAAATCCTCTGAGGCAATTACCATCACCCAGAGAATCTTTTACAGCATAATATGTTGGGTAGTCGATTAAATTTGTGAATTTGGCGCTATTATATTCAAGAACTTCTGAGTGAGTACTACCAGCGTGTTCGGCTACTTGCAAAAACTGTTTTTTACCTAGATGGGCAGCATACCTTGATATCTCTTCCACACAAGGTTGCCAAAAATCAAGACCAATATGGCGTGCAGCATCGTATCGAAAACCATCAATATCTGTGGCTCCAATCCAGTACTTGAGGTGGCCAATAAGTAACTCGCGAACGTAGCTTGTTTCTGTTCGCCAATCTTCCAAAAAGCCAAATAGTCTTTGATTCACCAAATCGGTATACTCAGGACCGTGGAAAAGTGATGTGTTGCGTGCTTCAATCGGATAAGGCATCACAGCATCCGAATCTATATTTTCGAGGTACTTGAATTCTCCACCCGGTGCCCCGCCATATTCTGACCAGTTAATACTATCAGCAATATGATTATTGACCACATCTAAAATCACGGCAATGTCAGCTTCATGAGCTTTTTTCACTAGCTCCCGCACGCACTTTAGTGTACCCAAACGTGGATCGACCATCAATAAATGAATCGGATGATAGCCATGATAACCGTCATTGGCATTCACATAAACTGGGCTAAGGAAAATTGCTCTGACTCCCAATGACTTTAAATAATCTATTTTCTCCATGGCACCACGAATTGTGCCACCATGACTAGCATAGGGTGAACAAGGATCGTATTTGACTGCCCCTAGATTAGTGCGATCGGCCCCACGCCGGAGGCTTACGCACTCTTGAGTGCGGGCAAATCTATCAATAATAATCGAGTAAAATAAACGTGTATCCCAATCCGACGGACTAGATGTCATTGCCACTTGTGGTTTTGGTCCGTATAATGGCTTATCGTTTACATACCCCAAAAAACTGAAGGGAATTTCAGCCATCGATCGGGGTGCTTCATCGCAAACTAGCAAAAAACGTGATTGTGAATTAGTATGTTCGCGACCAAATGTATCAATATAACCTAGTTTATATCGATATCCTCCCCCATTACCCACAGGTGGTAGGGTGAGTGAAAACATTTTAAACCCATTTTCTATAACCCCTTGACTCTGTGCGATCGTACGATGAAATTCACTATATCCTTGTCCATCATTCAACTCATAGACAACTTGAGCATCTAATGGTTTTTTTGAGATGTGAACGCCAAATTTGATGCTAATTTTTTCATCGCTCCTAAATACCCAATTAAATGGTGCAATATTAGAATCTAGATTCACTTCACAGTATTCGTCAAAGTAGCGCATTAATATTAATCCTGTAAATTAAAGATTGTCAGTTGGCAAACAAGTTACTCAAGGTGATAATCGCTGCCCTTGTTCATGGACACTCTATAAAGAAAATATCTGAAATAGAATGGTTTGCTGGTATGAAGGTGTGAGGGACTGTTATTTGCTATTGATACTAAATTTATCAGACCAAACACCAACAAATTCTGAAAATATCAATTTCAAAGGCTTAGTTCTAAACCTATTAACGCAAGTTGCTAGTTACGCGATATGCTCGGCGCTTGCAAAACTATCAACACCGGGTTGGCTCGCATAATACTTTTTGATTAATCCTTACGTTTTTATGCGAGCGGGGGAAACTTAGGGCAGAGACAAGCTTCAAGAAGAACGTATAAGTTAATAAGTATAAAAAAATGCTCTATAATCTCCGCCAATATATAAATCCTATGCCGATATTCACCTATGAAAATTCCTTATGCCACTAGCTTACTGCTTTTTAAGTATTTATACAGTAACATATACTAGGATATTTGAGTCTTTTTTTATACTTATTTATCGCTTGATTTTGTCTGCGGGTGGGAGCAGTATTTTATATTTTTTTAGCTTATTAGTACATAGTGATGACTATCCACAAACGGTTTGAGAATACTGTTTATTGTCTTGAGTATTTAAAACATTAGTTTTCAAATTTTTGGCAAAAATTGTCAAAGGCTCTAAAAAGATATGGTTGTTTGAATTTACCTCTGATAAAAAGCATTTATTAAATAAATGCATTTCTGTGCAGCCTACCATCAAAGAATCAGTTTTGTACTCGATCATCAGTTTTTTTAAGAAAATAAGATTGGATTTATCAGAGTAAGCATGGTTCTTAATCTGATAAATCCTTTCGTGGATAGTGTTTTGATCTTTCTCATCCAGCAAGATAATCTGTTTTTCCACAACCTTCCATAGATTGTTATTTTGGAATATTTTTAGTTTTCGTGTTCCATTTGTACGTTCTGAGATCTCATTCAGAATAATATCTATAAGCGAGATTAGTCGCTCTTTCAATTGGCTTGGAAGCTGGGGTAGGAGATAATGGGATGTGATATAACATATGACAATTTAGAAAACTGCAACTAATGTAATTGGTATAAAGCATTAATTAAATGTTTAAGTAGTAAGCGATACTTTCCTTTTAGTAATTGTTTATTTCCGGCGAACTGCTGCGATCGCAAATTGCGTTCTAAAATGTAATTCTCTTGTTCGTCAGAGCGAAGATTTATTCGCCCGATAAATTAAATTAATATCACGGATTAGAATATGAACGGGTACTACTTTTTGGTTTAATAATCTCCCGCTTTAAAGCATCAGGAAGTGTTAACTCTTCTTGAACAGAGATTTAAACTCGGTGCCCCTCAGAGAAGTCTTTGTGATTTTGGGTGTATCAATTTCAGTACCTCCAGTCAGTTTAATTTCCACAATAACTGCGGCAAGTTGGGCAACAGTGATCATGTAATGATCAACACAAAAGTGCAAG
>JBCBQE010000192.1:0-9279 GCA_039820385.1 Cyanobacteria bacterium J06635_10 | reverse complement strand
CGACAAACGCATCCGTTCAATTCTGTCCCATTCCCGTTGCGTTAAATTAGTCAAAGTCAAATAAGAACCATACAAAAAACTGAGGCGATAATCATCATCCTTTAAATATAAACTAGAGCGTTTACCCGGTGGTTGTTGGTCAATAAAACAGAAAGGGCAACGATTATTACACTGAATTAGACCATCAAAAAGGGCCGTTTCAAACTCTAAACCCAAATCATCATCATAATCTTTTTCAATATCAATTTGATGAGTTTTTCCCTGAAAATCTAAAACTTCCAATTCTAAGACTTCATCAGCGCATAAAAATTGATAATCAATCAAATCGCGGGGAAGCTCGCCATTAATACTAACGATGGCATCACCCACTTCAAACCCGATTTCTGCTCCGATAGAATCAGGTAATATCTTTGTAATACGAGCGGGACGAATGTTATTCATTAGTCAGTTGTTAGTGGTTAGTTGTTAGTGGTTAGTTGTCGGGAAAATTGGATTTTCCGATGCAAGTCACTGTTTGTGGTTAGCTAAGAAAGATAACTTTTAACAGTGGCAACAGGTAACCTATATAAATAATGTTAATTCAATCACGGAACTTTACTTACAGCAGATTTCAGCTATGGTGAGGTACAAAAATACCCCACCCGCGCTCCAAAGCGCACCCTCCCCGCTAGCGGGGAGGGTTGGGGAGGGGTATTTTCCTGTAACTTGCAAACTACTGTATGTATTACCCTTTCCGAAATGTTCAGGAAGAAATGACGCATAACAGGTAATAAAAAATCATTATAAACAACCAACAACCAACAACCACCATCAATCAACAACCAACAACCAACCACCATCAACCAACAACCAACAACCAACAACCATCAACCATCAACCAACAACCAACAACCATCAACTATTTTCCAAAAATCCCATAGCAATACCAACAAAGATCGCAGCTCCGAATATTAGCCGATACCAAACAAACACCCAAGTAGTTTGAGTTTTAAGAAAGCGCAGTAAACCAGCGATCGCCAAATAGGAAAATACCGTAGATGAAATTACCCCTGCTGCGAAATAAGCTACCTGGGTACTATCAACTCCAGCGGCAAAAAAATCTTGTAATTGTACTAATCCAGCTAAAGAAATGGCGGGAATACCGAGTAAAAACGAAAATCGGGCAGCGGTTTCTCGTTCTAAATTTAAAAACAATCCTGCAGTTAAAGTTGAGCCACTTCGAGATACACCAGGAATCAGCGCTAAAGCTTGAGCAATACCCATTAAAAAGCCATCTGTCATTCTCAGATGCTCAAAATAGCGGTGACGCTTAGTAAACTTTTCCGCCAATCCCAACAATATTGACATAGTAATAGAAGCAATGGCGATCGCTCCCATACTCCGCACCGGAGATTTATCAAAGTTGGGAATAAAGACTTTGATGACAATTCCGCATAAAATTATAGGTAGAGTGCCAAAAAATATACCCACACATAAGCGAAAATCAAAGTCCGTATAATCCGAGAGAGCTATAGCTCTGCTAGCGCCTTTAAAAATTCTCGATAAATCCTTCCAGAAATACCACAGTACCGCTGCAATACTTCCTAATTGAATCACAGCGCTAAAAGCGACTCCTGGATCACCCCAACCAAGAGCTACCGCAACAGCTTTTAAATGAGCAGTACTACTAATTGGCAAAAACTCAGTTGCACCTTGTATAAAGCCCAAAAAAATAGCTTGCAACACTTTCATTTGTTGCACTCCATCTGCTGCGCCGGAAGCTTCGTGAGCAAAAGTCTTTAATGGATGTAGCGTAATGCTTAATATGGCGGATGCTACAGTAAAAAACCAGAATAATTGATGTTTCAAAAAACTCATCAGCTTTGTTCTCGTTGTGGCAATTGTAACCACAGACGTTGAAACAAAAGCAAGCCTGCGTATTTCACAAAGCTTTTTGTCATTAGTCATCCCAACCCGCTACTTAGTTAGTCATTTATTCAAGATTCAATGTCCATATCTTGCACAAATCATCATCAGACTCAAGGTTGCGATTATACAATCAGTACCATGACAGTGAACAGTTATCAATTTAAATTTATTAACTCCTAACTCATAACTCCTAACTCCTAACTCCTAACTCATAACTCATAATTCCTAACTCCTCATTTGTTATCTAAACATTCTCCAGCACGCCAGCAGATAAACCAACTAAGATGGCAATACCGAATATCAAGCGGTACCAAACGAATATCCAAGTGCTTCTGGTTTTAAGGAATTTCACCAACCAAGCAATTGCTAAATAAGAAAAGACTCCGGATGATATGACACTTGCTACCAAAGTCAGAATTTGCGAATTATCAACTCCAACTTCTAATAAATCTTTGAGGGAGACTAATCCAGCTAAGGTAATTGCGGGAATTCCTAATAAAAATGAGAATCTTGCTGCTGTTTCCCTTTCCAAACCCATGAATAATCCAGCAGTCAAAGTTGAGCCGCTTCGAGAAGCCCCGGGCACTATCGCTAAGGCTTGAGCGCAACCCATTAATATTCCATCAACCATTCCTAATTTTTCAAAATTCCGCTGTCTGCTACCCCTAATTTCTGCCAATCCCAACAACAGCCCCATCACAATTGACACAATTGCGATTATCACCATACCTCGTACTGCATTTTCGTAAAACTCTTCAAATACTATCTTGAGTAACAGCCCTAAAATCACTATGGGGAATGTTCCGATGGCAATTCCTAAGGCAATGCGGAAGTCGGTATCTTGATAATCTTTACGCGCGATCGCAATCCATGCACCTGTAATAACTCGTGTCAAATCTCCCCAGAAGTACCAAAGCACGGCCACAATACTACCAAGCTGAATCACCGCACTAAAAGCAGAGCCTGGATCTCCCCATCCTAGTGCTACTGGTACGGCTTTTAAATGCGCCGTACTACTGATGGGTAAAAATTCTGTTGCACCTTGCACAAAGCCTAAAACAATGCCTTGCCATACATTCATTTGTGAACCCGCATCCGCAACAGGGATACTCGCATCTTGACTCAGAACTTTTAACGGAAATGTCGCTACTGATAAAACGCCACTTCCTACCATCAATAAGGGAAACAGCAAACGTTTCGATACAGCCATGAATACACCTATCAACAATTAGTTATGAGCTATTACACATTCAACCGCTTCAATACTATTTACAGAAAAAAAATATGGCAATTGAAAGATTCCTTTCCTGTTTACTTAGAACCGTGAAGCCCAATTCTGGCTACAGCATACCTGTAAACTCCGCTTTATTATTTGTGATTTTTTTAAAGATTTCATAGTTCGCTACAATTGAGTTACTATAAATATGCCCCCCAGGGGGATTGTGATATACCTTAAGAAAAGTTAAGTAAAGTAAAGAATATTAAAAAAATTGATTAATAATACTTTGTACTCAGATACAGTTTTTAACCCCGTGACTCAAACAGTCGAAAGTCTCGAATCCTTAGAAATAAAGGTAATAGCGGAGCAGAAAGTGGTAAGCACAGCAATAGCTCAAAGGAAAGATAAAGATGAGAAATTATTAATATCTCCCTTCCTTGGAGTAGCATCTCGTCAAGCTTTACTGATATTTGGAGCTGCGGTATTCCTGGTATCGGTACCAGTATTTATTGAAGCGCCATTGGTGAGAGTGCTGCCGTGGTTAAGTGTAGCGTTAACAGCTTTGTGGGTATGGCTAAGTAAATTATTGATGTCGCGAAATGGAACCTATATTTGGGGCGATTTACTCTTAGGTTTCAGTTTGACTTGGTTGGCGGGTTCCATATACTGGGGTTGGTTGCGCTGGGAACCTTTATGGCATTTACCTGTAGAATCAATAGGTTTACCCTTTGCTATTTGGTGTTTGTATCGTAATTGGGGGAAAGTTGGAAACTGGTTTTATTTTGGTTCTTTGCTAGGTACGGCTTTAACCGATATATATTTTTACATAGTAGATTTGATACCCTACTGGCGGCAAATAATGGTTGTAGATCCAGTTGCTGCTTCACCAATCTTGCGAGCAGCACTTTCACAAGTGCAAACACCACCGGGAGTTGCCTGGGCAATTGTTTTAGCTGTCATATTATTAACCTTGGGCATTATACCTTTGAAATATAAGCAACTGCACTGGTATGCTTTTAGTGGAGCAGTTTTAAGTACAATTTTAGTAGACAGCTTATTTTTAATTGCGGCGATCGCAGCTTGAGTTTTTGCAATTTACTTTCCCGAATTCTGCAAGGTCTAAAAAAGATAAGGATTTATAATTTTTAATAAGTTTTCGCAAAAATCTTGCTCGAAGTCCTCAAGAGTAAATATTAGAGATATTAATAAGCTGTATATTAGTTTTTGATGACTGCTGTGTTTTATTAAGCTATTTACCTATGACGAAGGATATCTGAGTAGGATTAGCTTGATAGTTTTGTGTAAGTTTGATGGAAAGAGGTAGAAAACCGTGAAACGATTAGCGCGTTTAGTAACAGTATTTAGTTTATTAATCGGATTTTGGGGATGGTTAGGTTCCCAAGAGTTAGCCCAAGCGGCCAACTTTGACGCATTAACCTTTAAGGGGGCTCCTATTTTCGCAATTGATTCATCCCGAGTACTGCGAAATCGAGCAGATGACAGACTTGCAGACGTTTATGGTGACAAAATTGATTTAAATAACACCAATATAGGATCTTTTCAAAGATATAAGGGGCTATATCCTACACTTGCCAGGAAGATAGTCTTTAATGCTCCTTACGAAAACGTAGAAGATGTGCTCGGTATCGAAGGTTTAAGCGAAAGACAAAAACAACGTCTACAAGCCAACTTAGGTAACTTTACAGTTAACCCACCAGAAGAAATATTCATTGACGGCGATGAGCGTATCAACAACGGCATTTACAGATAGTTAACGATCGCAACATCAACTAAGTCTTCCTTGACAAGAATTGCTTCCTCAGACAAACTTGAGTGTAATTCAGCCAATCCTTAAAAGGATAAATCTAGAGACGTTGCATTGCAGCGTCTCTAAATAGTATATTTTTCGGAATCAAAATTCTCTGTTTTACAGAAGAAAAGCTGTTTAGAATACTAATTAAAACAACAGTCTGAGAATAGTTAGTATTTTTAGAAAATTTCCCAATCACTCCATCTACCAGCTTGTCAAAAATTAATTTTACAAATCAATTTGATGTTTTAGTTGTGATTGCTGTTGCAGCCCGACTTTATAGATCAGCGGATGCTCAACAACAACTGCTGCTGTGGACACAAGTACATGACTTGCTTGACGGGCACCCATGACATAGCCTAAAGCCATTACTATTCATCTAACTTCCCTGTTACCCACCCTGAGAACTGGAGTTTACCACTGTCTTAACATAAATTCATTAAAATAGACTAAAGATTTGACTTGATTTAAAAAGTGATATTTATAATTATTAAAACGCTTGCTTTAGGGTCATTACATTGCCGATAGAAATTTCTCATCCTCAACTCCGTCTCACTCAATCCGGGTAATCATCAAACTGGGATGAGAGCGATTATGCCGATTAATTACCCGGATTAGTGCAGTATATGTGAATAAATCTCCCCTGGTCTTACAAATGTTCTCAGCAAAACAAAATATATAGGAGATTTTACACAACGCGCAAATACAAAACTAACGTCCTGAACAGACTTTCCTTCCGATCCAAAATCAGGAACCCATCATGTTGCTGAAAAACTTTACATCAACGCGTACCACTACCGTAAGCACTTGAAGGACGACCAAAATTAGGAGGTTCGTATTCATCCGAGGAATCTTGAAGATTTGCTTCATATTCATCCGCGTCATTGGGTGGGACAGAAATCGAATTCTTGGGAACTATATGGTTTAAAGTTCCTGCTGCATCCGCAATCTTAGGAATTACTAAAGAAGCTCCAAGAACAAGAACTATTGCGCCACCAATTCTTAAACTATCTTTTATGAAACCGGGTTTACTTACGTGAATATTCATAGAGCAATTTATCTAAGTGCATTTACTAGAGCTATCGTCGTTTAGTATGCGTGTATTTACGGTTTTAAAAATTAAGGTTTATTTAAGCTTAGTTTAACTTTGTTGTAGAAAGCGAAGAATTACTTAAGAGTTCGCTACTACAAGAAAAGTTACATTTTTAGGGTAAAGACAACTTCACCATCACAAATTCATGTAAATCAGTACTAATACTAATATCGACTTATTGGCATCCCTCTTTGGTTAGACATAGGCATAAATTCATGATGAGAATATTTACTCAGAGAATTTCTTCAAAGTATTTTTATATTTTAAGTGAAATTACAGTGTGAGTCTAACTATAAAACAGAATAAATACTGATTTTTCTGACAAACACCCTTTAATTAATAAATATTCATCAGAGAAAATAACTAAAAAATAAAACAGAATGTTGCCATTATGGCATTTTGTTACATAACTTCACATTAAAGCATAAATCAACAAGTAACTATAGATTACTCAAGATGCTTGTAATCAAAATACTAGTACATCACGGTACGCTCTCCGCCTGGGGCACTCATAATATGTCGTTGCGAGTGTAAAGGTTTTTGTTCGATTACTACCGTTGACAATGACGGACACCCATGAGATTTTTTTTTAGGAGAAAAAATTCTCATGGGAAACCTTGACGTTTATTTAAACGGACTTGATATTACTGAGTTTCACACATCCTACAAGAAAAATGTGCCAGTTGCTGTCATTGCGAAAAGTAACAACTTCTCTCTGCAAATTCATAGCGATTTTTACCGAGATGCTTAGCACGGTACATTGCAGCATCAGCTTGTTTAATTAATGTTTCTGAGTCGCAAGCAGTATGTGGATAAATGCTTATACCGATACTGGCAGAAACTCTGGCGTTGTGGGTATCTAGAGCAATTGGTTCTGTAATACTTGCGAGAATTTTTTCCGCGATTTTGGCAGCTACTTGTGGTAATGGTATCCTGCGTAAGATGATGGTGAACTCGTCACCACCCAAACGAGAAACGGTATCGCTACCGCGTAAGCAGTTGTTAAGTCGTTGGGCAACTGTGACTAATAATAAGTCGCCCATTTCGTGCCCTAATGAGTCATTTACTTGCTTAAAACCATCCAAATCAACAAATAGTAACGCCAATAAGTTATTACCATTTTTCGCCCAAGATAGAGATTCATGAAGTTCTTCGGCAAAAGCTTTACGATTTGGTAGTCCAGTAAGAGCATCGTGATAAGCAATATAACGTAAATGATCTTCTTGAAGTTTCAGTTCTTGATTAGAACGAGATAATTCATCAGCAGCACGCTTAAGTTCCTCTTCGAGGAGTTTGCGTTTGGTAATATCGCGAATTACTCCGACTAAAAATAAATTACCTGCTGCATCTTTATGAAGGGAACGTTTAGTTGCAATTAGATGAACATCGCCATTCATATCCGTAAATTTTTCTTCGTTTTCCAATAATTTTTGGGTTTTGAAAACATATTCATCCTTTTCTCTAAAAGCATCAGCTTCATCCTTGGGGAAAAAATTATAGTCGAACCGATCGATTAACTTTTGTTTCGGAAAATCAATTAGCCGACAATAGGCATCATTTAAAACAATCCATTGATGCTTTTCATTCTTGACAAAAATCGGATCTGCGATCGTATTGATTACTTGTTGCAAAAACTCTTTAGAACGTTTTCCCTGCTCTTGCATCTGAGCAATTTGAGCAGTAATAAAAATGACTGAAAAAATATAAGTTATTAAGGTAGGAATTAAGGGTATCCACAAACCTTTTAAAAATAAAAGATAAGCACTGCCCGTGAGTATTAGATTAAACAATAATACTAATAATAAATTCTTACTTGAACTTCTAATACGCCATCTAGCGATCGCGCCGATATAAGCCCAAATTGCAATCCATAAGTATTCTATAGGTTCCGACAAAACTCTGAGTAATTGTCTTCCTTCGAGAGATGCGGAAATAATTTCGTGAATAAAATAAGCTTGCAATTCGACACCAGCCATAGATTGAAGTTTTTCGTCCATAAAACTGCTGTAATATGGAGTCAACTTTAAATCTTTTAAGCTGGGTGCAGTAGAACCAATCAGCACGATGCGATCTTCAATCCAATTTTGAGGTATATCTCTATTTAATACTTTTCTCAGAGACACCCTGCGAAAACCATATGATTTACCATCACAGCTTTCTTTACAAGCTGGTTTAGGAAAGTTAGATAAAAACTGATAACCACCATCATCCGCTTTTACGTAGCCACCATCATTTTTTTCAAATCGAATGAATTTAGCTTTGCCTAATTGCAAATAATGAGAATTTTTTGCTTTTTTAGGTGTTATCCCTTCTGATTTTAAATATAGTTTTGCCAGTTTTAAGGCAAAGCTTTCATAGGCTTTATTATCAAGGTGAGCATATAATAAGCCTCGACGTACTTTACCATCAAAATCTGCGATTGTGTTATTAAGACCGACTTGACCTTTTTGACTTAATATAGGTGGTGGAGCAACCCGGTCATTTTGATTATCTGAGAGCAATTCAATGCCGATTAAATTCGGTACTGATTTAAACACCTGCCTGAGTTTTTTACTCCCTGGTGGTACTGTTAAATCTCTATAAATATCTAAACCAATAGCACGAGGTTGATAATTTTGTATTATTTGTAATAATACAGCAATCTTACCATCAGAAATAGGCGAACCCAATTCCCTTAAGGAAGCTTCATCTATTGCTACTATGGTGATGCGTTCTTGAGAAGCTTCAATTGGACGCAATTGAAAAAACTGGTCTAAAGCTTTCAATTCTAAAGGTTGCAATAACCCAAAGTAACGCAATATAAATACACAAAATACAACGCTAGAAGCGGTTATTAGTTCTCTGTGTCTTCTGAAAAGTTTTTGTTGTAATGCAAAGATAGACTTCTGTAAATCTTTGCCGAGCTTTCTTCTCATTCCCATTGCCTGATTGGGAGAAAAATGGTTAAGTGAATAATTTGCTAAATAATCGTTAATACACTCAGGGTACTAACTATATTTAGCATTTAGAGATTTGAGTAAATTAAACCGAACATCCGAATCACATCAATTTCAGTATATGTACAGGTGGAGATTGAAAAGTTCTAGTTATTTACTTAAATATCCCTGTTTTGTGTTTTTGCCAAGTACGGTTTTCTTAAATAAGCTTGTCAATAACTATATTTACGAGAACCAATAGGAACCGATGATTAGTAGCTATTAATACAAGAACAGTATAAGTACTGACGCTACATATTAAAAGGGTACTTAC
>JBCBQE010000191.1:0-9289 GCA_039820385.1 Cyanobacteria bacterium J06635_10 | reverse complement strand
TTTAGACCTATTGATTTAATATCAGGGAGAAAATAATGAAAATTAGTCAAGTTATTTTTGGATTGATTGCGTTTGCTGTAACGCTTTCTGGCAATCAGTTAGTAGAAGCCCAAAGCCGCCCTCCTGGCGTATTTTCTTTAGGTGAGATGGGATGTCGCGAAATTGAGGGGAACCGATATTCTTCTATTAACAAAGATATTCCAATAGGATTTGAAATTTACAGAGCGGTTGGAGTTTTTGGGCATGACATTGGCAGCTATTTTAGAAAAGATACATCTACTAGAAAAACAGCTTGCAGATTAGCATCTAATGGAGAGAAACCGAAATTTAAAACATTGACTTTAGCTGTTGGTTTTGATGACAGTAATCGTTTTTCTAAAGGTTCATTAGCTCGTTTATCTATATATAAAGATGGGAAGCCAAAAGGATACATAGATATTTCAAAAGGGAAAAAATCTTTAGTCACTATAGATGTACAAAATACTCGCAGTATTGGACTTGAACTTAAATGCTTAAGAGGAAGTTCTAATCGTAACTATGTTTGTCCTGCGGTTTACTTCTTTGAAGATATTTTAGAGTGATAAATCGATGAACCGTAGAAAATTTATTACTTACACAGCTGCTTCAGGTGGTTCATTTATTGTTAACTTAGGCTTACATCAACCTAAACCAGCTCGCGGAATTATTTTTCTCATTTTCATAAAAGCGGCTGGTCCGAGCTTATTAAATTTAGCATTAGGTGGGTTAACTCTTGCGGCTTTTGGTAGTGGAAGTCAAAATCATAAGCAAGTCCGAGAATGGTATAACAAACGTTTGGATGCTCAGTTAGCACAGCGAGAATTTTTACATCGTCAGTTTACGAATGTCTCGGCAGTTGAAGTTAACAACTCTGAATATAACTACATTCTTGGTGCAGAAAAAAAGGAAGCTTTAGGACAAAATGTAGCTCTTGCTTTTCCTAGATTTGAATATAATCAACCAACCGTTTCCAGCTTTTCTGGTGCTGCTTCAATTGGTATGTCCGTTGCTGCACAATACCTCAAAAAGCATGAAAAAATGAGTACTCAAGAAATAGCATCGGCAATGTTACCAAGACTCAGTGGGGCTAGCGTTATCTCCGATTGGCGGAATTGGGATAACAGTAGTTTCCCTGGGGCTTATCCCAATGCTTATTCTGACTTTAGAGGAGTTAATATTCGTTATGATGCCGTTGAACCTCGACAAAAGGGTTTTGGTACAATTGATGTGACTGTCAATGCTCATCGTATGATTAAAATCCCTCAAATCAAAGTTAACTTTGCTTAGGTAAATTCTCTAATTTACTATTCATTTGTAAGTATTATGACTAAACCAACGTAGGAATTGAATAGGCACCCTCTGCATCTTAGTTAGGTAAATTCCGTAAATAACCGGAATCTACTAAGGTTTTAACTAAGGAACGCGGATAAAATAATCTACAAATCTACAATTGAACCTCACCCTCGCTTTTTACTATGTAAAAATCTTTCCCTCTCCAAGTTAGCGGAGAGGGATGTTCGACAAAACAGGGTGAGGTTTTGTATTTTATTTAAACTTTAATCCTAAGAGCGTCTTGCTCTAATAAGTATTTAAAGACAAGTTCGGCGTTATCATTGTAATATGATAGAAAAACGCCGAACTTCTTCGTCTTCATACTTGTAGATTTTGATTATTTATCCTGTACGAGTATGTCACATAAATTGATTATTTTTCTCGAATATCTTCATGGGAATCAATAACTAATCGCATGGTTTCCACTGCTAAATCTCTTAAATCGTCATTTAAAGGAATTGCTCCCTTTTCCCCAAACCAACGATCGAATATTGCTACGTATCGACTTTCTTTATTTACAAATCCTTGCATGAATCCGTAAAAGGTAAAGTTCACTGTATCAAGAAAATCGGAATTATTCTCGGGAACCATACAGGCAATACCTTCTCTAGAATAAGGCATGTCTGGTACAATTCCAAAATTTTTTAAATTTGGTCTTGTATCCAACCATGCTTCTAAAAGAATACCATCGGAAGCAAAGCCATCTATTTTTCCTTGTTGCAAAGCTGCATATGCTTTCTCTCTATCTTTGAAATATACTAATTTGGCTTGTGGTTGTACCCGCTTAATAGCCTGTTCGTTTGTGGTTTTTGCTAAAACCCCGATTCGTTTCCCAATCAGGGATTTGGGATCGCCTAGATTACTCGCTTTCTTAGCCAAGAGATTAGTACCAGTAGCACCATAGCTAAAAGAAAAATCTACATCTTTATTCCGTTCCCAGGTAAAGCTGCTTGCGTCGCAAACAATATCAACCTTTCTATTGACTATATTAGGAATGCGTTGATCTGTGTTGAGTGGCACTAATTTAAGTTGGACTTTTTTACCCAGTTCTTTTTCTAACTGCTCCTGGATAAGTTTAAGCATATCTACAGAATAACCAATCAATTCTCCTTGCTTATCTCTATAGGCAAAAGGAAAAGCATCTTTACTAGTTCCTGCTGTCAGTACACCCGTGCGTTTTACTTTTTGCATGACGGTTTCTGCTGAAGCCGCGGCACCCATGCTAGCTGTTAACAGCAAACTTAAGGCTGCGATCGAGACAGCATCGCTGAAGGCAAATTTCTTAGACATCCTCACTCCTCCCCATAGTATCAGGGTTTATCTCTAAATTCCTACGTGAGTTAAAAATACAGTAATTGCACCGTCAAATTACACGTTAAGATGATACAAGTCACAATTTTTCTGTTTTCCCAATTGACTAAATAAATCAGCGCCAGCTACAACAATTTATTAAAAATTATGACGAGAATCATCTTTTTTGTAGTATTTTTGACAATTGGTTTTATCGTTTATCGATTCCTTTTCAAGAAGTCTGTACCAAACAAATCATCGCACTATAAAATATTGAGCGAGTCACCTTTTTTTAATGAAAGTTATTATCCCATCAATCAAACAGTCGATCAACAACTTTATCAACCTGTAGCAGAATGGAGCGGTCGTTTAATCTTACCAGCCGAACGCCAAAAAGAGCGTTTTGTTGAATTTGAAGTGCAAAACGCACCCGACTCACACACACATCTGCTGGGTGAGATTGTGAAATTGAAGTGGAGCAAGGACATTAAGGTGCAAGAATATGTCAAACGGGTAAGTTTTGACGTTAACCTGAGCAAGGAAGCTAAAAAAAATCGTAAAGCAGGTTTCATTCATCCTTTTAGATTGGATGGACTTTCTGGAGTCGATCCTTTAGAATCTTTAGCAGGTGCAAGACCGATGGATGATGTCTGCGTTATGCTATTGCAACCCCGTGTGGAAACCAATGCAACGGGAGAGACGCAATTAATCATTGACTGCGAACCCATTCAAATTACTGGGCGTTTCTTTGGTTTGGTGAAAATTGAAGCAAGACTGGAATCAGTTGGCGATTTATTTCGAGTTACTCATTATAACCAAGCAACTAGAAACTTTGATAAGGGAATCGAAGAAGTTATTTGCATACCGCAAGTACCAAAAATACCAAAAGAAGACGGCATTGCTCGTTCAACTAATAAAGATATCGAAAAATCGCCCCTTAATTCTCAAGGTTGGTATATTTACGGAGCATCTGATGCCAAGGGAACTTTTGTGGTAAAAGCTATTGAACCCCGCGCTTTAACCAAAGTTAAACCACAAAAAGTAATTGTCGAATCTACTGAGGCATTGGAATATCTTAACCGAGAAATGTGGGCAAAAACTAAATTACAAAAAGGAAGTTGCCAGACAGTTTTATTAGCACCGGATGGGGTAAATGCAGAAACCGCCCTGTCTAAGTGGCGCTTGGGCGATCGCGCTTTGGTGATGCATTTATTTGGCGGTATCGGTGGTGAAAAAGCAGAAGCACCCACTTGGTTCCCGGTTACGGGCCACTTTTCCTACGGTATTGCAGAGGTAGTACGCGATCGCATTACGTCGGAATTACGCTTTGATATCGTTTACCATCAAGTTTACGCTCACAATTCTCAAGGAATAATTTCCGGTAGTATAACTTGGGCTGCTTATATGGGTTGTTTATGGCGGGGTTGGTTGGGAACTCGTCCCGTAAGTGATATTTTGGTTAAATACGAGCCGATAACTACTGAGTATGATTTTGATGGAGTTAAATTATCTCCTTTAAATGAATTTATTTCCGAACTTCAAGAGATCGCAGCCCGGTATCGCGTTGGTGATGGCACTGGCGTATCATTAGTAACGCCTACAACTTCCTGCGTTCAAGATTCCAGCCAAGCTCTTTACTCCACAATTTACAATCTACGAAGATTAGTCGAGTCTAATTCGACAATTAGGGAATGGTTGCAAAAGCATGCTTACGATAAACAAAGTCGTTATTTTAATGGTTTAATTTCTTTAGGAGATGCTTTAGAAAAACAATTAGCTCCCTTGGGAGTTGTGCGGGGAGATTGGCAACAAAATGCCAATGATTTATTTGGAATTAATAAGAAAAACAACAATATTATTGCAATTGTTGTTCATATGTTGAGAAGTTGGCGAAGCATATTACCCAAGAGAGCGCAAGACGAAACTGCTCAAATTTTTCTCCAACAAGGAGCTATAGAATGGGTTTTAAGAACCAATCAAGTGGGAGGTTTTGACGATACTATTCTACCTTTAGCGCCTACTACAATTTTTAAGGCGTTGAAAATTATAATGCCATTTGGGAGGGAATAGTGAGTAGTGAGTAGTGAGTATTAATAAGGCTTTGAATTCAATTTACATTCAGTTACAGCCCTTACTTATTACTCATTACTCCTTACTTATTACCTCCTGCGAGTCTCCAACCCGATTCCAATTTCTTTATTTTCAAGGCCGAGATTACAGGGTATTGTGATAAAATACCAAGACTTAAATCCATGATTTCCAGATGAGAAGGAATAAATTTTACCAATACATAATCTTCTGTTTCTGGACCATTGGGAAATAAAGGCAACCAATCTTCATGCCAATATTTCTGTCGCGTTTCTATATCAGTATTAACAAATCCCGTTCCAAAAATAGTAACGTATGCCTGCTTTTCATTATCTTGAAATGCAAGTGTTATTTTATTATGACGATAAATATCATCTATTTTACGAGATTTATTACTTGTTCCCAGCCAAATGGTCAAATCTGGCTCTGGTTTTAAATGCTGAACTAATCTAGCGTTAATTTGTCCAAACTCTCCATAAGTCATCATAAAACAGTAATCTACTGTTTCGATGATTTTTCTGGCAATTTGTAGTACGTATTCACAACTTAAAGCTGTTCCTTGCATAGTTCCTTCTCCACGAAAAATTAAATTTAGATCGCTTGAAGCATTGGTACTTTTTCCCTGCTTCGCAATCCACGAAAAATCATTTTTACCCTATCTGCTTGTGCAATCATTAAACCTCGACGTTGTAAAATTTCAGGTTCTTGTGTTGCCAGCTCGACTTTATAATTTGAAAGGATTGTGGACAATACTAGCTTCATTTGAAAATTTGCTAGTGCTTCACCAACGCAGCGACGAGCACCACCACCAAAAGGTATAAATTCGTAGGGTGAAAATTTACGTGACAAAAAACGCTCGGGGTTGAATTTTTTAGATTCTGGATATAAATCTTGACGATGGTGAAGAAGGTATATACCTGCGACAACAGCGGTTCCAGGTTCTAACTGATGTCCCAGAATTTCTACTGGTTTTTGAACAATTCGTGCAAATGAAAATGGTACTGTAGGATAAATTCGTAATGTTTCATTACAAACAGCACTAAGATAGGGTAACCTGTAAACCTGCATTGGGTCGGAATTAGTTCCTAATTGATCAAGTTCTGTAACTGTACGATCGAGAACATTGGGTAAAGAATGAAGCCAATAAAGACCCCATGCCATCATTGTAGTGCTTGTTTCATGCCCTGCAAATAACAGTGACATCAATTGATCCCGTAGCTCTGAATCTGTTAAAGCTTGACCATCTTCATCTCTAACAGAGATTAGTAAAGATAGAATATCCGTGCGAACTTCAAGATGTTTTTGCCGACGCTCTGCTATTTCAGTGTAAATAATATCATCAATTTGCTGTTGTAATCGTAAGTATTTTCCCCAGGGACTCCAAGGACCTAAATCTTTTTGTAGCACTGGGAGAAATAGCATACTAGCTGTAAGTGGAGAGTTGAAGGTATCAACATATAGCCCCAGTAAAATTCTTAATTTCTCGTAGCGATCGCCATCACATAAACCAAAAACAGCTTTGAGGATGACTTGGAGTGAAATTTCTTGCATTACATTCCGTGCAGAAAAAACACTTCCTTGAGAGAATTTTTCAAAAGTGGCTTTGGTTAAATCTTGTATTAATTGGCCATAAGCACGCATCCTTTCACCATGGAATGATGGCATCATTAACTGACGTTGCCGTTTATGAGGGGAACCATCCAATACCATTAGCGACTGGCTGCCAAGCAGGGGTTCTGTGATTTTATTTACTGCACCGTCGGCATAAAATATATCTCCTTTAGTATAAAATTCTTTAATTCCTTGGGGATGATTAATAAAAACCATATTATCCCCGAAACCAATAACTCTAGCTGTGAAAATATCTGGATATTCTTCAGCCGCTTTTTCCATATATTTAACAGGATCGGATATCCAATTAATTCGCTGTAAAAATTTCGGATATTTGAGTGTATTTGGTAAAGACATTTGAGTTTGATTAGATAATTTGAACAATAAAAACAGGCTATTATTCCTATTTCGGCAGAAGTAACCTAGGGAGAGAGGGGGGAGAGGGGGTAGAGGGGGGAGAGGGGGTAGAGGGGGTAGAGGAGGAAGGGAGTAAGTAGGTATATACGAATCAATCAAACTATATACGTTTTTACCTACCTACTTATGATATTGAGAGTTATTTGGCAATTACCTCAATGAGTGAGCTATCGACAGCATTTGTATGTGTGACGTTAGCGATTTTCAAATCAGCAGTATCAAGTAACTTACTCCATCGATCTACGTTACGAATAGGACCAAATGTTTCCAACATCATCATCATGTCAACAAACTTACCTATTGTCGGTTCGTTCACATCCCCTATTAACTGCTCTATAATCAGAATCTTTCCACCTGGTGCGAGAGCAGTACGGCATTTTTTTAGAAGTTTAATGCAGTCATCATCACACCAATCATTTAAAACGCAAGAAAATATATATACATCTCCTCCTGTAGGTATATTTTCAAAAAAGTTACCACCGACAAAATTACAACGCTCTGCAATATCCAAATTACTTAGTTCTTGCTTTGCCATTTCGACTACAGGAGGTTGATCGAATAAAATTCCTTTTGCTGTAGGATTAGCTCGCAAGATAGATGCTAATAACGAACCCATTCCTCCACCTAAATCAACTATGGTTTGAGCATTTGAGAAATCATAGGCATCAACAATAGCTTCTGGTACTGAGGATGACCAAGATTTCATTGCTTTAGTAAAACCAAGGGCATATTCTGGATTTTCTGCAAATACTTGATAAACATTTTTCTTATAAACATGTTCATAAGAATTTTTGCCAGTCACAACAACATCCATCATTGCTTGCCATACTTCCCAACGCCAAGATTGTGCATTAAACATAACCCATTCACGTGGTGAATCTGGAACATCGCTGCGTAAAACGGAACTTAGGGAAGTTAATCCAAAACGCTTATTCTCGTCTTCTGTAAAAACATTTAAACCAGTCAAAAACCTGAGTAATCTGTAGAGGAATGGTGCATAAGTACCTGTTTCTTCTGCAAGTTCTTCCGCTGTTTTAGAACCATTTACTAGTTTGTCTGGGATATTTAATTTCGTGGCAGTTGCAAGTGCCTTAGAAATCATTGGAGCCATACTTGCTTGTAGAAGTATTGTCTGAGGAGAGATTTCTTTTTGATTTTCTAAAATCATGGAATCACCTATTGAAAGCATAAAATCACCATTACCTTAAAGTTAGATTTGTTAATTTTAAATCCATCAATGAAAACTTAGGAAATTATTGTATATTTACGTAAATTTTCATATTCTTCAATTGCATTTTGTAAGCTTGCTACGGCATTTTCTGTTAATTCAGTTATGTGAATTAATGTACTATAATTATATCCTCCACTACCGGTTTCCCGTTGTCTATTTTCTGCTTGAGTATAGGCTTGATCTACAACTTTAATGTGGGGCTTCCGAAACTTAATTAATATCTGAAATAGCTTCATTAATTCCGCAGCAGCAGCCATTAAGTTTTCGTCAAATGATGAAGCATGATTGAGCTTATCAATTAATTTGGAAAGCAAAGAAGTTGCAAATACCCGATCGATATATAACTTACGAAAATTCGGTAAGAAATAAGGGATAAAGCTTTGTTTAAAGTACAAATACGCTACATCTCTACATTCTGAACTCCAAAGAAAATGGTCAAAAATCAACAATGGCATTTCAACTGCACCAGGACCTAGATACTCTGTACCCTGTATCATAAATGAATCAAAATATGGTCGTAAATTCTCTGCAAAGACTTTCCTCGATACATTTTTAATCGTGTAAACGATAGCCTCAACCATTCCATTTAAATAGTTTGCACATATTTCACATTCTCTAATAAAGTCTGGTGACTCAAAGGGAATTTCATATAATTCCAGAAGCTTATAAATAGCCATTTCTAATCTAGGTATAGCTATTTTGCTACTCTCAATCATTTTTGTTTCATCAATATGTAATGTATATCTACGTTGACGTTCGCCATCAGGATTCCAGACAGTGTAATGAATCAGAGTATCTCTTGGAACCATGTCAGTTTTAGTTCCTAATTTAGTCAAAGCAGTTTCTAGCTGAGGAATCACTTCTACAGGCTCGATACCGTATTTTTTGATCGAACCAGCAAACATCCCTAAATCTCTAACCACTGCAAGGGCTTCATGGATACTAAATTCTTCTATTTGCTCCTCGTTGGGAATTAACCTTTGAAGTGTGGAAATAATACTTTTAATATCCCCCGCACAATTCATGTAAGGTAACTGGGCTAAATCCGCATCTGACTTAACCGGATCTAATTCAGCGATAATTGCATTTTTCTGGAAATACGAATGAAATTCAAGTATATCCATACTCATGAGAATACTCCTTGTTATTTAAACGAAAAAAATTGTCCAGATTCCAAGATTAAAATTAAGCCGATCTTAATCGCACGCGCATACTTACTCTCCAACCCGCTCATGAGTGGAGAAAATTTTTGAAGATGAGAGTATCTCCCATATTCCATCATTTATTTGCGCTAAATTCTAT
>JBCBQE010000190.1:0-9297 GCA_039820385.1 Cyanobacteria bacterium J06635_10 | reverse complement strand
AAGATTACTTACTATGCCTATAGAAATAGTTGTGAATAAAAATTATTGTTTAGATTATTGATATTTTATATAGATTTATTTTTATATTTTTTGCTAGTACTCTATTGTCCTGGGTTAATTTAATGGACAAATACCTGTAAAATATCTAGAAGATAAGTAAAAATATTGAAAATCAAGTCTAATTTCAATGTTTATAATCCAGCTTGTTATATAGTCAGCAATATTTTCTGGAATATCGTTAAATTTCAACTGATTTAATCAAATATTCTCCTGCAAACCGATTTTTTGCGATCTAAAATTAAAAATTATTAAAATGAAAAATCTAACTTAGGGTATATTGCGATGACAGCGCCCATAACCTCCTTAGAAAAAGATGTAAATCTGAAAAACTCTACCGAGAGAACTAAAAAAAAAGGAAAATCACTGCCTTCAGGATTAATTATTAAGCTGGGAAAATTTGTTTGGACTACTATGTGGCGGATAATGATGTCCAAACTTGCACCGAGTAATTCTTCAGGAGAATATATCCGCCCCTCAAGTCAGTTCCGGAATTCTATTAGCACAGACAAAAATAATCCTTATCAGCCCCTAGCACAACGTTATTGTTTATACGTGGGTTTGGGATGTCCTTGGGCCCATCGAACTTTAGTGACTAGGGCATTGAAAGGGCTTGAAGATGCAGTAGAAATAGCGATTGTGTATCCTTCTCCTGATGAAGGAATCTGGGTTTTAAGTAATCCAGAAGTTGGTTGTCGCACGATGCCGGAATTATATCAACTTGCACAACCGGGTTATCAAGGGCGCTGTACGGTTCCAGTTTTATGGGATAAGCAAACGAAGACGATAGTTAATAACGAAAGTGCGGAGATTATCGTCATGCTAAATTCTCAATTGAATCAGTTTGCTAGCAATTCCCAGATTAATCTTTACCCGGAAGAATTAAAGGAAGAAATAGACCAGTGGAACGAAAAAATATATGATGCTGTAAACAACGGCGTATATCGCTGCGGCTTTGCCCAAACTCAGGAAGCTTATAATAAATGTTGCGATCGACTATTTGCTGCGTTAGATGAAATTGATAAAGCCTTAGAAAACAAGAGATACTTATGTGGCGATCGGCTAACCTTGGCTGACGTGCGTTTATTCACTACCTTGTTTCGTTTTGATGTAGTGTATTACGGTTTGTTCAAATGTAACCGCCGCAGAATTCAAGATTACAAAAGTTTAGGGGCTTATCTGCGCGATTTATATCAGCTTCCCGGAATTGCGGAAACTTGCGATTTGGAAAGTGTTAAGCGAGATTATTACGGAAATTTGTTTCCACTGAATCCGGGTAGTATAATCCCTTCTGGACCTGATATTTCTCATCTTTTAGCACCGCATTATCGAGAAAAGCTAAGTAATAGGTAATTAAATACCCAAAATTGGTAATTAATGATTTGTATGCCCCTGCGTCTTACGACGAATGGGAAAGAGACATGGAGAAAATATTCGACTTACTCCCAATCGCGATGGGTGTGGGGGATTGTCACAAAACCTTGGTTGGTGCGTGACACGAAAAGTGGTATTTTCCGTTTACTATCAATCGAAGTGTCACAGCACCCTACAATAAAAATATGCCAGTTGCGTAAGTCCTATAAATATTTAAATGTTAAATTTCCGAATTATAAATCAACAATTAAGGTATAGCTATACACAAGTACTTAGTCAAAACCTAATTGCGATTTAACTTTTTACCTTTGACCAGTTAATGGTATCAACCTTTAAATATAAATTATATTTGTAGGTCAATAAACAATCATTGTACCAAATAATATATTACCTTTATTGAGTGCCTGGATGGAAAAGTAGGGAAGTTTTAGGGAATGGACGGATTATCTTTTTCTTGGGGAAAAAGAATTTTAACTGTTTGCGTACGTTTATTAATTGCTCTTGCAATTGCTTTTGCAGTAATTTTACTAGTCTTTCGATTTGAAAACTGGTCATCTGTTAATTGCGATAACCCCGAATCAATTTGCTCTCAAGTATTTTCTGTAGTTCAAGTAAAATATGTTCAAGGCTTTAGTATATTAACCGCAGCCTTTTTATATGTTTTAGAAAGTCCTGAAAGGATCAGAACAAGAATATACGAAGCATGGCAGGTAATTGATAATGCTGCAGCAGCAAAGGTTTCAACTAGCTACGCCAGAATTAGAGCGCTAGAGTTTTTAAAAGATTATGGTATTTCTTTAGAAAGATTAAATCTTGAAGAAACGGATTTGCAACAAATAAATCTGAATCAAGCCAATCTCAAAAGTGCTAAGCTTGGCTGCGCTGACCTTAGAGATGCTAAATTAAAGGGCGCTAACCTTAGTTATGCCGATCTGAGCGATACCGACGCTAGTAATGCAATTTTTAAAGGCGCGAAGTTTAACAATGCGAACCTTGAAGGTGCAAATTTCAACGATACAGACCTAAGAGGTGTAAACTTCACTTGTGCCAACCTTAGAAGTACTAGTCTTAGAGGTGTACTTCTAGAAAATGCTATTTTCAAAGATGCTGACCTTAAAGGCAGTTTATACAACGAAAATACAAAGTTTCCTGAAGATTTTAATCCCGATAGTTATCAAATGTATCGCATTTCTGCTGATGCCAATCTTAGAGATGCTAATCTTAGGGACACGAACCTTAGTTATGCAAATCTCAATGGTGCGGATTTAACTAATGCAGACCTGAGAAATGCAGATCTTAAAGGTGTAGATTTAAAAGATGCCAAAATAGCGGGAGCTAATCTTAGAGGTGCAGATCTCAGAGATGCTAAACTAACTGGAGCCCAACTCAAGGGTTGCTTATACAACGAAAAAACAAAGTTTTCTCAGAATTTTACACCTGGGAATCATCAGATGTATCTGATTTCTCCCAATGCAAACCTTCAAGATGCTGACTTAGCTTATGCCCATCTTAGCGGAGCCCATTTAACTAATGCTAATCTTAGAGATACTATTTTGACTCGCGCCAATCTTAGAGGCTCCAACCTCAGTGATGCAGATCTCAGAGGCGCAAATTTGACTAGTGCTAATCTTAGGGGTACAAATCTGATTCGCGCAGATCTTAGAGGGGCATTTATTAAAGGTTGTTTGTATGATGAAAAAACGAAATTTCCTCAAAATTTCTCTATTAATAATTTCAAAACTTATTTAATTGCGGCTAATGCTAATCTTGAGGATGCTAATCTTAGATATGCAAATCTCAGAGATGCCGATCTGGGCGGTGCTAATTTAACGAATGCAAAACTTAATAGTTCCGATCTCAGAAACGCAAACCTCAGCAATGCTAACCTAGATGGAGCCAATATTAAAAATGCTAATCTTAGCGGTACTAACTTAACGAATGCCCAAAATTTGATTCCCGAACAAGTTAAATCAGCCGCTAATTGGGATAAGGCGATATACAATGAAGAATTTATGTTAGTTCTAGGTTTACCGATAGAGGAATAAAATAATATTGCTATCAGATACCGTTGAAAAAACATTGCCCAAAGTTGGACAACCACCTTACACCAACGGCGATGCAAGGATTCCCAGTAGGACTTCCACCTACCACCCGAAGTGCCTTTTGGGCTTGCCATACAGGGTATTGTCATCGACTCTAACCTGTAAAGCTTGACCACAGGGGCGCTGGACGGCGCTGGTATTGATATTCAACTTATCTCATGAGACCAGTGGTGTTTCCTTTAAAGCAGGTAAGCCGTGTTGGAAAAGATAAGTACTATGTAAGCCATATACTACTACACCAACAAAACAGCCACCTTTGTTTGTTTACAAAAGTAAATGATGATATTTGGGTAATATTGGACAAGCTTTTGTTAAATAGCTCTAACCCTCAATCCCCTCGTTCGAGTAACGCCGGAAGAATCGCAAGGTGTATACAGCTAATATCCGTGGGGAGTATCCCCCACGGCTAACAATATTCAAAACGGTATTAATACTGTAGTTAAAATTTTTATTTTTTTAGTTAACACCTGTGATTCATAATTTATAATAGCAAACTCTCTTTTGGTCATTACTGGCTATGAATTGGAATAAACTTTTACAGCCTGATTTAATTTTAGAAGGTTCCATATTAAATCTGACACCAGAAATTATTCAGCAATATGGACTCGAAGGATTGGTGTTGGATGTTGATGAAACTCTAGTTCCTGTAACCATAGCCTTTGCTTCTGGTGAATTACTTGAGTGGGTTAACCAAATTCGCCCTTTAGTCAAACTTTGGTTGGTAAGTAACAACATTAGCGAAAACCGAATCGGTTCCATCGCTCGTTCTCTTAACTTACCTTACTATCTCGGTGCCGCAAAACCTTCGCGACGCAAGATTAGACAAGCACTCCAACAAATGGACTTACCCGCAGCCAGAGTTGCAATGGTTGGCGATCGCCTTTTTACCGATATTATCGCTGGCAATCGTTTAGGTATGTTTTCTATCTTAGTTGAACCAATTGTTCATCCTAATACCGCTATGCGTTTTCACCCAATACGCAACTTTGAAGTTTTGATTTCAGAAATATTAGGAGCCTCTATCACACCTAAAAAACGTAGAGTAAAAAATCTTGACAAAACTTCAGGATAAAAAATATAAAGAAATAATTAAGAAACAAAAGTAACCAATCTAAAGATGTAATTATATATATAGATAAATCGGAGTCAGCCAAATAAAGACTCTGCTCATAATAAAAAATATGTAATTGTAAAGCGTCAACCTTCATCATAGAGAGGGATTGACGCTTTACTATTTTAGTTATTTGTTGCAAAATTTATCTTCTGCCTTTAGACGGGAGAAATTACGATTGCCAAGTCATGGGTGAGCCGCTTATCGCCACAAGGGCTTTCAGTAGTTATTAAATCTTAAAAATTAGTAACAAATAACTGATAATTAATCAAAAATGAATGAAATAATTGTTGTTAAAATTGGCACTTCTAGTTTAACTCGGCCCTCTAGCGGACAATTAGCAATTTCTACAATTGCGAGTTTGGCTGAAACCCTTTGTAATTTGATTCGTAATGGTTATCAAGTAATTTTAGTTTCTTCTGGTGCTGTAGGTGTAGGCTGTGGGCGATTGGGTTTAAAGGAACGTCCTAAAACAATTAGTACAAAACAAGCTGTAGCAGCAGTTGGGCAAGGAAGGTTAATGCGAGTTTATGATGATTTCTTTACCAGCCTGCAACAGCCAATAGCTCAAGTTTTGCTTACTCGCACCGACTTAGTGCACCGCAGTAGCTATCTTAATGTTTACAATACTTTTGTGGAATTACTAAAACTGGGTGTAATTCCAGTAGTCAACGAAAACGATACTGTAGCGGTAGAAGAACTCAAGTTTGGCGATAACGATACCCTTTCGGCTTTAGTTGCTAGTTTAGTAGAGGCAGATTGGTTGTTTTTACTTACAGATGTAGATCGACTTTATTCAGCCGATCCTCGCTCAGTACCAGATGCGAAACCCATAACTTTAGTAAGTAATATTGAAGAATTGACTAAATCGCAGGTAGCAACAGGTACCTCTGGTTCTCAATGGGGAACGGGTGGTATGACAACAAAAATTTTGGCTGCGAGAATTGCTACCGCTGCTGGTGTAAGAACAGTAATTACATCAGGTAAAACTCCTAATGATATAGAAAAAATATTACAAGGTAAATCTATAGGTACTCAGTTTGAACCACAGCCAGAGCCCACTTCCGCTCGTAAAAGGTGGATCGCATACGGATTAGTTCCAGAAGGTAAATTATATTTGGATGCAGGTGCGGTAAAAGCAATTTCTGGTGGGGGAAAATCACTCTTAGCTGCTGGAATTACAGCAGTAGAAGGAGAATTTAACCCTAACGTTGCCGTACAATTATGCGTTGAACTCACGAGTAAAGAAATTGCACGAGGGATAGTTAATTACAGTAGTAGCGAACTAGAAAAAATACGGGGACGACGTTCGAGTGAAATCCCCGAAATTTTAGGTTATGAAGGTGTCGAAACTGTCGTACACCGAGATAATTTAGTATTGATTTAACTGAGCGGTAGTCTTTATTCCCCTCAAAATTTTTCAAAAAGAATGATTTAGCTCAGTTATAGACGAGCCAGGAACGGGTTTTAATAACTTTTAGATGAAACACGAATAGCTCGCGGGGCACAATTACAAGCTTGCAACAAAATTTAATAAACTTTGTTTCTGACAATCTCGAAAGTCTTGGCCCCAGCTATAAACTACTGAAGGGGAGGTATATTTAATAAGACTGATAAATATTAAGTCAATATGGGAACATCAATAAGACATTTATTGGTGTCTTCTGAAGTAAGTAGTGAACCCAATTTTAGATGTTAGATTTTGTGGAAAGTTGGCGCTTGCTTGTTCTTTTTGACAAATTTTACAACAGGGATTGCGTGGACATTTGGCGGATTAAGATGTAAGTCTTGCATCGCACGCAATCGTGTTTCGACTTAGTATTAGTTGTGTATCGATCACTATTCACTTCCAACTATTAAAGCGCTTCTGGTGGAGCAAAGTCTGAACCAATAGTAATACCCCCATTGCTAGACTTAATACCTGGTTTTGCGCCGTCGTCTTTGTGCTTAAATGACTCGGAGACTTGTGGAGCAGGAGTTACTTCATTAGTATTTATCGGTTTCTCGGCGTTGGTTTGTTGAGATACTAGAGATAATCCTCCCACTGCACCAGCTACAAGCGCTGTGTAACCGACATACAAATGCATTGGGCTTACATCTAATCCTAGTTTCGGAGTTTTACTATCCGACTGAAACAATGAAGGAACAAGAGATTCTTTTGTTTCCGGTGCTGGTAGAGATGCAGCTAAAGCAGTACCGTTAAATCCTAAAGCATTACCCATCACGCGAATAAAACCGCGAACATAAACATCTGCTGGCAAGGATTCCATGTCACCTTTTTCCACTGCTTCCATCTGACGTACGGGTATATGAGTATACATCTGTAGATCGCTCATACAAAGCCCTCGCGATTCTCTACCTTGTTTTAATTGTTGCCCAATTTCACGAAACTTTTCTAGACGTTGTTCAATCCTAGCTTGTTTGGCAATTTCCGCTTTAGAAGGTTTTCTAGACTTGAGCCATTTGAAAGGATTACTTGTATTGGGAGTATCTTGTTGATTGACTGCTTGGGAAGTTGTATCGGTGAGTGCTGCTTGCTCTGATAAAACTTCTTCCTCTACACTATTAATAGTTGGAGATGCTTTGACAATTGTTAAGCATTCAGATAATTCATGACTCGATTTATCGGATGGTGATTCAATCTTCTCTTCAACTTCTGGGGTGGTACCCGCAACTGCTTGACTGTGTAATGAAAGCTGACGAAAAGCTACACCAATAGCTTCTCTACCAACCGCTTTAAATAACATCTTTGCTTGTTCGGATGAAGAACCCAACAACTTTTGTATTGTCGCCAAAGCACGACGATAAACTTTACTATTGTGCAATTCTGCTTCTATTTCACTTAATAGCGATCGCAATTCATCTTGAGAAATTTCAATAGAAGGTTGTCCAGGAATTGATAACGAGTACATAGATGTCATAACCATAATTACAAGTATGAATCAAGGGCACTTGGGCAAAAACGTAATTTTACCTGTGTAATTTCTTCACAGCTTTCTTGACTTTTCCGGATTGTTGCGTATAAACCCTATATGCTTTTCTCAAAAAAAATAATCGCCTCGGAATGCACGGGGTTCTTACTGATATCCGTAACTTTTAACCCAGATTTTATAAGTAGGGCTTGCTGTCGATTTCCACTAAATCATTCTAATTACTAGAATTTAAATGAATTCATAATCTACTTGACTATTGAAAAAAAGTGTAATTTATATCTTTTTATATACTGAAAAATTCCGGAACGCCTCCATCGAAATTTTTGATTATTAATTTATGCTAAGCAGTTAGATGAAATCATAATTTCAATTGTGTATTGAATAAAATTGCTTTATATTATATAGAACTATAACTTCGGAGAGATGACAAATTTAAACAAAATGTAATTTTAGTTTGATTGTCATTTCAAAACTTTAGTCAAAGGTTCCCACTAAATTTTTTTTTTAGAAGAAAAAAATTAATGGGTGCTTGTCAAATATCTATTCAGAAATATTAAGAGAATATGTTCCTTTCAATTGTTAAGAAGACTTACTAAATTTATTTGCTGACAATAGCAGCAATGACATCTACCATTAGTAGTAATATAGGATTTTACGTATCAAGCATTACATTAGACTTTATGGCATAAAACTATTTGTAAATGTAATGCACCTCGCAGATAAAATTTGTGTAAGTAACTATAACTAAATAGGGAGATAAATTTTTGCTTTTCCTCACTAAAGATAAAGATTTATTTGCAGTGGCGGTTATAGTACAAAAGTTCATGCTACTGTATCAATTTTCCGATAGTTAAGAATCACCGCTATTCCAAGTGTTTAATGTCATTTATAAGACATGTATAGTTAAGCAGATGAAAATAAAGTCTTTGAAATTCCGACATAACCGTGACTGAGGATATAAATACATTTTTGATAGAGCATACTTTTATTAAGTAGTCTTGCAATGAAAATGTATCATCAAAAAAGAAATTTCCATTATTTTGACTAAAAAGTTGTATAAAATACATCTTTTTCAGCTATTTCTCTATTGAATATAAGACATTAAAAACTACAGGGAGACGACAGTGGAGCTGTTAAACGAACAACAAGGGGAGCAACTTAAGCAGATAACTCAAAGATTACGGCAAGTACGAGAACAAAAAGCTATACAACTAGAGCAAGTAGCAGCGAAAATACTTGTCCGACCTGTTTTTTTAAATGCTTTAGAAGAAGGAAGATTTGAGGATTTACCCGAACCCGTCTACATTCAAGGGTTTATCCGTCGTTATGCAGATGCTTTAGGACTTGATGGTACAGCTTTAGGTCAAGAATTTGGTGATATTGCTTGTCCTACACCAATACCGCAGGAAAATAGTAATTTAAGCAATCAAGCAAATATATATATACCTTTAGCTGTACCTTACATTTTGTTAATAGTTGGTGCTTCTTTAGGGCTATTTTACTTACTTGCTCCTAAAGGGGCAGAACAAATTGTAAGTCAAGATCAATATTCATCAAATGTTTCGGAACAAAAAACTCAACCGAAACCGAAAGCTTCATCGCAAGCAGTAGCATCAAAACCAAAAGCAACACCAAAACCAAAAGCAACACCAAAACCAAAACCAATTGAGGGTGTAAAAGTTAGTTTAGATTTAAAAGATGAATCCTGGGTAAGAGTAAT
>JBCBQE010000189.1:0-9329 GCA_039820385.1 Cyanobacteria bacterium J06635_10 | reverse complement strand
GAGGGTAATTTACATTCTGTAATATAGCTTGGTTTATTTGTGCCGACTTACTTACCATTACATTTCATAAAGTCCGGACAAGACAAAAAAACCTCGGGTCTCAATCCGAGGTCTATTTAGGAAAACCAAATGTCTACAAGTTATAGAAATATTTAAAATTTCAGATTAAGATACATCAAAGCCATATAAACTCAGACTTTGTGAACTAATGTAAACAATTCTAATGAAATCATTACAAAATGTCAATCAGGCTTGACACTGATTTGTTGTGTATAGATATAGCAGTTAAAACCTGAGTGAATTACTTACTTTATGTCGGGAAGTAATACCAAGCAGGCAAAGTAATTTTGGGCTAAGCGATAACTGATAACTGTTCGCTGCTTCAAAGAAAATATGGCAGCGTTCGATCAACTATAAATAAGTTTAGTAAATAATTTAGCGATTTAATCTAGCTCTCGTTTCTTTTGATTTCTTCTATTACAGTTGCAGCGTCGGCAGGAATTTCTCTAACTAAACGAAATGGAAATTCTTCAGTAGAAGCATGTTGAGCGTAATCTGCACTCAGAAACACTTGATATTTACTAGCTTCTCCACTCAGTTGAGCAGCAAAGGCTAAAACAATCGCTTTGACAAATTTACGAATATCAGCAGCTTTCTCCCCGATTACTTCACCACCAGTCAAAGGGGTATTGAGTTTTCCTTCCTGATTCATGGTGACGCTAGGATCTTTTACGCTTAAATGGGTTCCCCCAACTACACCAACTAGCCATTTAGGTGAGGTAATTTTGCGGAAACCTATTATTTGTTCGGTTAAAGCGGGGGTGGTTTTATCGGCGGAGCTCGCTAAAACCAGAGTGGGAACTTCTACGGATTCCAAACCTGTTTCACCAAACATTAAAGAACTCGTGGGATTCAAAGCAACTATACTTTTTACCCTTTCATCGCGTAATTGATAACTCCCCTCAGGTAACTCCTGGGCTACACGCTGGATACCTTCTCCAAAGCTTAAAGTCGCCAAGTCGCCTTTACAGCGCTCTTTGATGCTTTGTGGTTGCAAACGCGCTCCGGCTGTTAATAAAGCCGTGCCACCACCAAATGAATACCCCACCACCATCACTTTATTGGTTGCGAGTTTACCTTGTAGAGGATTATCTAATGTTTTATTCAGCTTTTCTAACTCATCTATAACAAAACTGATATCTTGAGGACGATGCAAAAACTCCTGCGGTTCTAATAGTCTAGTCTTACCTTCCATTGCAGCGCTGCTATTGGCTTCGTTACTACCGGGATGCTCCACTGCAGCCACTACAAAACCATAAGATGCCAGATGGGAAGCTAAGTAGCGTAACTCGGTACGCTTTGAACCCAAACCGTGAGTAAATACGATAACTGGCTTTTCATTACTTACAGCATTGGAATAATATATATCGACAGGAAGTTTTCGATTTCGCTTCAGATCATACAAGTTTAATGTAAGTTCTTCAACTTTACCGTCTGACGGTAGAGTCGCATCAAAAGGTAATGAAAGTTGAGTCTCATCGCGAGCAAGTTGAGGTGCTATAAGCCCTATGTCCTTCGGACACGCAACGCGTACGGGCATGCGCTTGGCGATCGCACTCATAAACTGTTGAGTTTGCCAAAATGCTGTATTTAAATTTTTGAATACTTTAAATGCTTGAGATAAATTAATGTTTAAATCTTTGGCGGGATAAGCAGCAATAGCACAGAGCAGAGAAAATCCTTTATATCCCCTAGCGCCCAAGATTAAACTTTCTCTGAGTGCTTGTACTCCCGCGTCGTCTTCTCGATGTATTACCGTTGCTAATTTTTCCAGAATTGTCGCACCAATTTGAGTATTAAGTAAATTACTCATAGTCGCAACATTAATCGGTATTTTTGCTTTTAACGCCCCTAAAATCAAATCGCGTTGTTCTTCTGATAATTGATTCGTGTAAGATTTGAATCGATGGGGGAAAGTACCTGTTTGTGCTATTCTTTCTAATTCGGCAATCGATATAGACTCGGCAAACAAACCGTAATGCACTACTACGGTTTCCACTGTCTGTAAGGGTTTAGTTTTCAACTGTCCAATCATCTACTTGTAAATCAATGTACGACTATCTTTAAACTTCTCCAACTATATTTCATTTATATCTGTCTTTTTTAATACATGTTTATGCAAAAACACTGAACAAGCACTTAACTAATATCTAGTTAGAGTTTAGTTTTAGCTTATTTGCCTATATATGACAACAATATGAAAAGCTTCCATTCAGGAAAATAACAATAGACTCTCTTCTCAAACGGAAACTTGTAAAAAAATTAATCAGAGTAAATATTGACGGGTACCCTGCCAAATTTTTTCTCCTAAAAAAATTCTCATGGGAGCCCTTGACATTTAAGTGAATGCTTAACTATAGTCTTTAAGTAATTGCTTAAATATAAATTGAGGAGATGAGTAGACAATCCGCCAGCGCAGATGTTTTTCAAGTAATTGCAGATCCAACGCGAAGGGCGATATTGGATTTATTACGCACTGGCGAACAGCCTGTCAAGCAATTAGCTGAACCCTTTGCCATGAGTTTACCGGCGATTTCTCAGCATCTACAAATATTGTGCGAAGCTGGCTTAGTAGAAATGCGTAAATCAGGTCGTCAGCGTTTGTATAAGCTGAAGCCAGAACCATTAAAACAAGTCTCAAATTGGGTTGCCAATTACGAGCAATTTTGGCAAAAGAAACTCGATGCCCTAAGAGATTATTTGGAGGAAGATTCATGTTAGGAAAGTTAAGCAAAGAAGTATTTTATCCCCATTCACCCGAACGAGTTTGGCAGGTAATAACTGACAGCCGTGCTTTAGCTGCATGGTTGATGGAAAACGATTTTGAGCCGCGAGTAGGGTGTAAATTTTGTTTTTACGATCGCACTTTACCGGGGATAGATACGAATATTAAGTGCGAAGTAATTGAAATCTGTGAACCTTTTCGTCTAGTTTACACTTGGCAAGATTGCATGATGAGTCAGCCATCTATCGTTACTTGGACATTAAAAGCTGTTGAAGGGGGAACCCAGTTGCGTTTAGAACATCGCACTCGAGAAACTGCTTTTACCGGTGCGAGAGTGCCAGCATATTCTCAAGGTTTACAACCTGGATACATCAAACCATGCGTTAGTTTTATTCTCGCATCTTATTTAAACGGTGGATGGGAAGAAAAACTTTGCAACAAAATACCGGAAGTCTTAATTAGCTGAAGCTTTGATAAAAACGTTTAGATTTTGTTGCTCGTGCATCGGAAATTGTGGAGCGTCAACCGATTCCGGCAATGTTGTTCCTACATGGTTCCCAAGACGATCTTTTTTTTTGTGAATCAAGTTGAGGAATTATATACAGCGATCGCAGCATATTATCAAAAAGCGAATCAATCGGAGCGTCTATGTTTAAAAACCTTTAAAAATTTAGGGCACGAGCTTGATTTGGAAGCAGCTAAGAATTCCCTTAAATTACAACAGGATATAGCTGAACTTCAAAGAGTTGTAGCAGCTTGGTTTATTAAATATTTGTATTGAATAAATAGAGGGCAAAGTGAATGAAAATTCTGATTATTGGCGGAACTAATTTTATTGGTCCTTTTGTAGTGTCTCAACTGGTAAATATGGGACATGATATCACCTTATTTCATCGTGGTAAGACGAAAACTGATGTACCCAAAGTAAATCATATATATGGCGATCGCACTCAACTTCACGATTTTCAAAGTGAGTTTGAGAAACTTTCACCGGATGTTGTAGTAGATATGATTTGCTACACAGAATCCGATGCACGGATGCTGATGAACGTATTTAAAGGCATTACGCAACGTGTTGTCGCAATCAGCAGTATGGATGTATACCGCGCTTATGGAATTATTTTAGGTAAGGAATCTGGTTTAGAGTCAGTTCCACTTATAGAAGATTCAGCAAAACGTTCTTCACTTTATCCTTTCAAGGATATGCCAATAAGAGCTTTGAATGCACCTGCTGATTATGAAAAGATTATGGTTGAAAAAGTTGTCATGTCAGACTCGGATTTACCTGGAACAATCGTTAGATTACCGATGGTTTATGGAGAGAACGATCCTTTAAATCGTCTCCAACCCTATCTACAGCGTATGGACGATCGTCGCCATCGGATTGTGTTGTTAGATAGTCTTGCCAAGTGGCGGGGTTCTTACGGTTATGTTGAGAATATAGGATATGCAATTGCTCTAGCTGTGACTAAGGAAGTAGCAAAAGGTAGAATTTATCATGTTGCCGAACCAGAGACACTTTCTGAGGGGGAACGAGTTACTAAAATAGGGGAACTGGCAGGATGGAAAGGTAAAGTTGTCAGTTTATCTAAAGATAAGTTTCCCCCAGATTACAATCTACCACTTAACCCAGAACAAGATTGGTTTGTAGATTCTACTCGCATTCGTCAGGAATTGGGATACAGAGAAATTGTACCGTTAGAAGAAGCCCTATATAGAACTATCGCATGGGAGAGAAATCATTCATCTACTCAAATGCAGCAGTTAGTAGCACCTTGGTTGTTAGATTATGCAACAGAAGATGCTGTTTTAAATAAAACTAACTAGATGAATTATTTATGGAGATGGAAGCCTTCGGAGGCTGCTTACCATTAATTTCTGCCTTGTGGTTATTTATGTCTTGAAGTTTAGTATTTAACTCCTTGAGGTCTTTTTTCAAAACCTGAGTTTCCTCTTGTAGTAGTTCCTGGAGAAACGGACTGAGGATATTCCTAATTGGTGCGAATAATTTTTGCCAGCGTAATCTATCTTCTTCGAGTAAAGTAACATAACTGTCAGGTCCATGGGGAAAAGGAATACCCCCCATAAAGCTTAGAGCACCACCGAAATCCACGGAGAAATTCTGGGCACCTAGTCCAATCACTGTATGCACCTCTCCAACACTGGCATAGTTCCCTAAATAAAGACTACCAATTCTGATTCCATTGTTCGTAAAAATATTAACAGGGAAGGGAGGTGGAAATGGTATCCCAGGTACTACATCAAACAAGTTTTCTACGCGATAGCTCATGCCTTCGCCTAATTCTTGATTATAGTAATTAGCAAAAGCTTGATTGCCAACTTTCACCCCCCCGAAGGTATAAACTTTGGTCACCACCTGCGTATCGGGAAGATTAATAAAACACCGCTCCAGAGCTAAGCCGCAGAGGTTGGCTAATCCTCCTCCTAAACTATGGCCAGTTACATATATTTCTACAGGGGTGTCAATTGGTTCAAGTTCTAATAATTTCTTTTCTTTGTAGTGTAAAGCATCCTCAAGCTCTCCATCGTTGCCAAGTTCCTTGTCTTCAACAATTTTGTGAATCAGATTTGTTGCTTCCCGCTGAAAATCAGCACCCAGTCGAATTCCCCCTGCATCTGCCATAGCAGTGATGCAAGCAAACTTCCTTGCATTGCTCATCTTATCGATTTCTACAAAATCTATGGATTTGAGCTTACCTAATAAGGTTTTAAAGAAGATTTTAATTTCATCTGAGACGGATTCATAGGCTTCAAAAAAACCTTTAGCGACTTTTATCCCAGAAATAGTCATGGAACCGTAATTAACAAAATCCCAGTCTAAATCTGAGATTAAGATATCTGTTAATTCGACATTACCTTTGTCGGTAAGGATTGAACCTCGAAAAACTACTGTATATTGCTGACAATTATTTCTCTTAAGGATAATACCTCGGACATTAGTTTCATCGTTACGAATACTGTGGATAAATTTCCAGCCGCGATCGCGATGAATCGAATTATAGATTTGTTTGAGTTCTGTATTTTCTACACACCCATCATCGTACTGGAAAATAGTATAAACTTGCTGACAGAATTTGCCCATTAATAGGGCTTCATCGTAACTAAAACCTTTGCGAATATTCACTGGTATACTCATTATTTATTATTTTTCTAGAGAAGAATATTTATGATTTTCGATCTGGATACTTAGTGTTCTATCCCATTAGTTTTGACGGGTTCGTTTTCTCCCAAAGGTAGGGAGACGTTATGTATAACGTCTCTACAACCCATCAGAATAAATGAAATGAACTACTAGTTATCATCCAGACAGGCTTGCAGAGTGGCCGCGATCGCTTTAACATGGGGTTGCCGCAAAATATTTAGATGATGCCCTGGAATTTCATGAATCTCTATTCCCTGTTGTACTAAATTACTCCAACCCAAGTTTGGATAGCGGGGATATTTCCTGGATGTTCCGTAACTACGCAATAGTATCATCCGCCCTGGATATACCTGAGGTTTGTAGTTAATAAAGGCTGTGGTATTTCTCCATAGCACTGGAAACAAGCGGCGAATCGCTTCTTGGCGGAATTTAGCTGTTTCTGCTCTTTGGGCAATGCCTTGAGCAATGTGGGCTATTCGGTTAGAAATGGGCAATTCTGTGCGATCGCGAAGCGCATGCCCTTTGGGCTTATCGCATTGTTTCTTTTGTTTGGGGGTTAAATTCAAGTAATCAAAAACATAGGGCCAGATGTTTCGCACTACTGAGGTAGAAATAAACTTGATTACCTCCCAGCTATTAATAAATTTGTTGCTTTGGTTGGCTGCTCCGTCTAGGGAAACCAGCAGAACAGATTCTCCTACCCTTTGCAGTTGTTGCGCCATTTCAAAGGCAATAAGCCCCCCCAAAGACCAACCCCCCAAGGCATATGGCCCGAATGGCTGAACTGTACGCACGGCTTTAATGTAGTGGCTTGCCATTTCCTCAATGGAGGTTAACGGCTGATTTTTTCCAGCTATACCCACAGATTGTAGTCCATAAAACGGTTGAACATTCGCTAAGTTAAAGGCTAATTCATAATAGGGGAAGACAACGCCAGCATTGGGATGAATGCAAAAAAACGGTCGTTTGCTGCCATGGGGTTGAATGGGAACTAAACAAGAAAGCGATCGCCTTAATTTGGCTGCTGCTTTTGCTTTGGCTCTGACTTTTTCTTCTGGAGAAGTAGATTCAGTTGGGGTATTGATATTTGTAGAAACAGGATTCATATAAGAGCTACAACGGATTTGGAGAACTTTTAAAAAGACTTGATATTACTTTGAATAGCCTTAATTAGTTACTAATCGAGAAAACTGCTCAAAGGTTTTACGATTGGCTTGCAGAGCTTTTTCAATTGAGCCAGCAGCAGCCATCAAGCGCATTTCGCGATTGACGGGCCACAAGTAATCGACATCCTCACAGAAACGCCGAATATTTGATAGGAGAGTTTGGTGGTACTTGAGAGCCATATGAAATCCAGAATGTTCCTCACAGAAACACCGCTGCATCCAATGTAGCGCTTCTGCTTGGGACATACCAAACACAGGTGATTTCAGGATTTTATAAACAAAATCCATCGTAGAAAAGCTATCTTTAGATATCGATACTGGTGATGCACCAGAAATGCCATTATGGAAATTTTTTTGAGTTAAATATATTGTCCAGTTAGCGATAAATTTCTCGTATGCTGTTGGTTTTGAAAATTCATTGTACAAATCTCTACCAAGAAACAGAGAAGTTGTGGTGTGAAACGCTTCATCTAACAAATGGTAGTAGGAAATTGCTGTGGGAGTTGGGATAAACTCACCTTTCTTCTCCAATTTTTTGAAATATTTATAGATGGCGAATTCTACATTTTTTACTGCCATATTCGCAATATACCGCAAGGCATAGTATTGGCACGCCATAAAAGGCGAACCTCCCCAATTAAAGGTGAAAAAACGTAAGCGAGAGTCTGGTGCTAATCCTCGTCCCCAAAATCCTCCACCAGATCCTGGTATTGATTGACTTTGTTCTAACTCCCTCAAATACTGAGAATAGTATTGTTGTGAACCGCTCAACATCCTCTGAGCTATGAAACGCAAAGTATTATCTCGGTAGTCAGTGAAGGGCAAATTCCTCCAATTCAAGTAGAAATGTTGGGAATCACCCTTTTTCTTCAATTTGTACGATTTACCTTTGAGGGAAGCCTTAAAAGCATCTTTTCCTAGCAAATTCTTTGTTGTTAAGAACCCTATTTTGTGAAAGGCATGAATGTGAGAACGTTCCTGTTTAGTTTCAAGATCCAATTCTTGGGATATGGTTTCATAACCACCAATGGCAGTAAAAACACTGGCAGTAACTTGATTGTAAGTAATCACCTCAGTTTCACCAGCAGCGATATTACTGTATGTCAAAAACCAATTCAGGTGATTGAGTGCTATTTTCACAGAGGGAGAAGCAGCTTCATAAACGGGGGTACCATATAATATGGATTGCTCTGGCTCGCTCCAATAGCGATCGCTATTTTTCTGGTAGTTAAAGCTCTTCTCGAGTTCTTCTATTTTTTCTGTATAGTTGGATTCTAAATTACTGCGACAGGTTTTCTCAATTACGGTTAAGGTTTTCTTTTGCGGTTGGAACGAAAATTTCTGGTTTTTATTTGGTGTTTGCAACTGTTGTGCCATGATTTTTTCTTCGTGATGGTCTACGATTACAACTGAGCTCAATCTTAAAATCTAAACGGTTTGGCAGTGGATTTTAACCCACTACCGAAGAAGGAATGATGTGGAATAACCGTTGTTTTAGGCTACTGACTGAGCAAATTGTTTAAAAGTTTTGATATTAGCTTGGATTGCTTTGTCGATGTTAGCTCCTGAGTTCATCAAGCGCATTTCTCGATTGATTGGCCACAGGTAGTCAATGTCATGAACAAACCGGCGAATATCAGACAGTAGGCGTTGGTGGTACTTAAGGGTAACGTGAAATCCCTCATTTTCTTGGCACAAACTTTGTTCCATAGAATTGAGTGCTTCCTCCGAAGACATTCCAAATATCGGCGATCGCAATATTTTGTAGCACAACAACATAAAAAGCGGCTCATCTACCAGACACTGACCGGGAAATATACAAGAAAGTCCGCTCAAAACATTACGTTGCATCATGTAAATTGTCATATTAGCCACAAATTTTTCATAGGCTGTTGGCGGGGAAAAGTCTTTGTATAAGTCGCGAGCAATTGTCTGGGAAATTGTGGTATGAAAAGATTCATCTAACAAATGGAAATGGGAAATAGCAGTGGGGGTGGGAATGAACTCAGATTTCTTATGTAAGTCCTTAAAATACTTGAAATAAGAATGTTCCTGATTTTTGAGAATTAAATTAGCAATGTAGCGCAGGGTATAGTATTGACTAGCCAAGAACGGCGAACTTCCCCAGTTATAGGCAAAGAATCGCTGGACGATTCGCTCCTCGATGGATGCAGCGGTTCTTTGCCTATAACTGGGGAAGTTCGCCGTTCTTGGC
>JBCBQE010000188.1:0-9372 GCA_039820385.1 Cyanobacteria bacterium J06635_10 | reverse complement strand
ATTCAAGTGGTTATGTTATACATACCCTTGAAGCATCTTTGTGGTGTTTGCTAAACAGTTCATCCTACGAAGAAGCGGTATTAAAAGCCGTTAATTTGGGAGGAGACACAGACACTACCGCCGCTGTAACGGGTGGTTTGGCGGGAATTGATTACGGTGTCGATAATATTCCTACCGAATGGATTGAGCAAATAGCCCGCAAACAAGACATTATAGATTTAGCAACCCGTTTTGATGCAGCAGTTTTTGATTTTTGAGAAGTGACAATAAGATGGGGAGAAAAATTCTTAACTCCTAATTCTTAACTCCTCGATCGACTTGCTGTGTAATCCACTGTAGATAAGGTTGATGACCATTTTGAATGGGTAAGGCAATGATTTCGGGTACTTCGTAAGAATGGAGTTCGAGTATTTTAGCTTCTAAAATCGGAAATCTAGTTAAATCGGTTTTAATAAAAAGTTGCCATTCTCGATCTTTATTGACTTTCCCTTGCCAGGTATAAATTGAGTTGATGGGCGTGATACTAACGCAAGCGGCTAGTTTGGCCTCCACTAAGGCATTGGCAATTCTTTCTGCTTCTTCTTGAGAACCAGTTGTGACCAATATTATACCGTAGTCAGTAAAGTTATCCATAAAATTAGAAAATAGTAGATGGACACCAGTGGGTTTTTTGTAATTAAGAATTACGAATTATCATATCCCCACGGCAAGGGAAAACATAACCCGAATCACCTCAACTGAAAGTGACAGTTAATTAAATGGTTGATAGTGAGTATACCTGCCCATCAATTAACAATCGGCTGATACCCTTGGCTTGTAAATGATAACGAGCCTTGTGCAACACCTTGCTATCGGGAATTTTGATCACGCGATCGCGTTTTGAGGAAAAGCGTTTAGCCACTCGATGGTTATCGAAAATGGGTAAAGTTGTTTTTTGGGTTTCTGGGTTGGGGATTTCCCCTAAGTCGCCAAATTCCTTGAGGGGACGAGTAATTAGTTCAGCGGCTCTATCTATTACCAGGTAACATGTTCTGGGTAGATGAGCTGCGGATAAAGGTTGAACTTTAACTAAAGGTTCGTTTCCTCGTCTTCTAGGAACAAAACTTGTAGGTTCATCAAAATCGTCTTCATCCTCCTCATCAAAATCTTCGTCTTCGAGTAAGTCATCTAGATCTTCCAAGTCATCGGCATCATCAATTTCCTCACCAAACATTTCCGCTATTACTTTAGCTTCTGTACGCTCATTGTCTAATAGCGGACTGGGAATACTCCTGAGTTGGGGGGGACTAGGAATGCTTGAAACTTCTTTTTGCTTGTCTTGCAATAGTTCCAATTGTTCCGCAATTGGGGAAGGTTTTTTAGAATCTAATGCAGAAGAACGCCGTTTTACTCTTCTAGGAGCTTCGGTTACCTGACTAATTTTACTCAGTATGGGTTGTTTTTTGTCTTCTTTAAGGATTACTTCTTCCGGCTCAAAGATGGCTTCTTCATCTGCTTCTGCTTCTGCTTCTACTTCTACTTCTGTTTGTGCTTCTTCAGTAGTAAAAGAAGGCATTTTATCATAGCTGACTTGTGCTCTTCCTTCGGGGGTTCTGGCAGCACGCTTTAAAGAAACCAAATATTCGTACTCATCTTCTGGCAAAGTACTTTTGAGTAAGCGACTGATAGTTGAATTGCTTACACCGTAGCGCTCTGCCAAAGTAGAAGTAGTTTCGGCACTTTCTCGATACAACTTGAGAATTTCTTTTTTGTCGGATTCAGTTAGTTTTCTCACGGTAGTAGACCCCAAATTGATTTACTAAGTTCGTTTACGTCCGCGTTCTCGCCGGGAACGATTTGATGAAGCCTCATACTCAAGGGCTGCGCCCATGCCGAATAACACTCCACTTAATATCCAACACACTTCCAATATGTCTCCACTTTGATAATTGGGATCTCTAGTGGCCCATTTAAACCACATATCTGCAATGTAAAGCGAAAACGTGGCGACTGCAATCATTCGCCAAGGCAAAGAAGCTCGTCCGCCCCAAAAAGCTAGCAGCAGACTGGTAGCAATAATTAATAATAATACGTCGCTGACTACGTAAAACCAGTTTAAAAATACTCCTGCTTGTTCTTTCCATCCAGAAACTCCTTCTACTACGGTGGTGGCAGCATCTGCATCTGGCTGACTAATTAGCCATGCCAAGGCGCTACCAAAGGCGGCGATCGTCAATACAATTATCCACTGCCAAACCTCTAAATTTATTCGTCTTGAAGCTACCGCTAAAATCATACCGATACCAACTAACAAATAAGTCACCACAAAAAATATATCGCCAACGGAAGGAAATGGCTCCTCCTTTAAGACAATTTCGGTATAACCAAAAAATATCCCTCCTAAGAAATAAGACAGCATACCTATACCAAATAACAGCCAAACATTTCTATCGCTGACAATTTGGCGACTGCGCCAATTTCTTAAGCATAAAATTCCTGCACCCAAGTAGGCTAGTGCTTCTAAAATATTTGTTCCAACTACATACCAATCGGCACGTTTTGCTACACCATTTACATCTGGAACTTTGGCGCTGAAGAGTAAGAAGTATAACACTGCCAAAACACCCCAACCAATACTAGCGAGGATAATGTTTTGAGTGGTAAACCAGGATTTTGAACCGTCGGACTTATTGTAAATGCTACTCATTTATACTTTACCGTGTTTATGCATTGAGCAGAGTTTTTGCTGATAGATTGTGTATGTAAGATCGGCTTTACAAACCGCATACTGTATTTAACTTGACAAACCAACACAATCTTAACTGCATAAAAATGCTTATGTGCTAATGCCACAGTTTATTTAGTGGAGAATTTTTGAGCCAATTAATAAATAGCGTACGTTCCGCCATGGGCATATCTTGTAAAGTATCCATTACTTGATGAGCAAAATCGGAACTACCAAAATATGCTTTACCCAGTCTATGTAATTCTTCCAAGAATACGATCGCATAATCTTCTTCCCAAAAAGGAATTTGAATTGGTTCTACAGGGTTTATACTCAGCAAGTAGTCAATTGCCTGGGGTGAAGAAGCTGCGGGAAATTGCCATCGATTCAAGATATGTGAAATTTCTTTCTTAAATAAGTTCGCTTGTTTCGTGCCAAGAAATTCTTTAATATCCATATACACAGTTTGCAACAGTAAAATACTTGCAACCGTCAGAATCTTATTTTTACCTTGGTTGGTGGCTTCATAGCCTAGTTGATCTAAACGAATTTTACCCCAAACACTGAAGCGGTCTTCTTCTTCCAACAGCACGCAGGCTTTGCCTCGGTTATCTGTCAACTCTCGCCACAAAGCCCTAGCTTCTTCTTCTTGATTAGCTTTAAAGGCGCTAATCAACCGAAAAGTTTGTCCTTGATAATTAAGAACAGGTACCTGTTGGTCGCGCTTAGGGTGTACGATGCTTGATATTTCAACGTCCTGCCGTTTCAAAATAAACATGAAATTTCCAGATAACTGATCGCCGAGGCACTTTTGATATGGGAGATAAAATAACCCTGCTATTTTAACCAACGTCAAAGTTATATATGACGCTTTTACCTACGACAACACAATATACCTGAGTTATACCCCTTCTGTCAGGATTTTTATGTAACTTTATAGTCAATCAAATGACATTTGATCTTAATTTCTTTAAATGAAGGCGATTTTTCATTGCTTTTTTCTCAGACTACTGATATAATTCATGATGTCTTTAGAGATTAAATCTAAATATATTATTTGGGCGCGTAGCTCAGCTGGATAGAGCAACTGCCTTCTAAGCAGTGGGTCGCAGGTTCGAGTCCTGCCGCGCCCGTTTTTTCAACAGGAAATTATTAGTTTGTCGCTGGGGTGAGACGAAGTGAAACCCAATATTACTACGGTTATTTCAGCATAGTTTTCGCCTTATCCAAAATAAATAGGTTGTAACTTCGGAGTTGGATGCTTATAAGGCGGCTTAAGCAACAGGAGGTTAAGAACAGGTTAATGAAGCCGCCAAAAAGCATATCCGGCTTCTGCCACCCCCCCATAAGCTTCCCATGCCGAGACAGGTTTTTGTTAACGGTTACGACGCAAAATTGATTGTAAGGGTAATGGTAAATAAAATCAGCTTTGTCGCGGATTTGATGTTCCCAAACTCTTTATTCTTTTCTACCCTGGCGCGATACAGATATTTTCCATTTATAAACCGAATGACTAATTTTTACAGGCTACTTGGGTATGTTAAAGAATAAGCTTAATATCCAGTTATCATGCCTGCTAATGTGATTCAGCATTTTTTTTCTCAAGCTATTGTTCAAAGTTGTTTAAAGTCAATAACAAAATCTTCTATTACCCGTAAGATTCTTCGGAATATGGCTTTACGAATAACTGTTGTAGTCTTGATATCTACAATGATTAGTTATTTTCATGTAATGTCAAATTTAGAAATCCAAACAAAACAGCAATTAGAGAAATATATTACTCAAAGAGGACAGCGCGAAAGTTTTATTTTCCAGTTATCCCAAGATAATATAACCGTTCTATCCGAACAAATTTTACAAGAACTTAATCAACCAATTAAAAATAATTTTAAATCCGAATTCGAGAGAATTTACTTTCATTGGAATGATGGAACAATCAGATGCTTTCCCCAAAATAAACCCATAAAAGAATTTGATTCTATTAGATTACCTGATTGCTTCATTGGTAAAAATATTTAGATTGATGCTAGAGATAAACAAATTTTACTGACTGCTTATAAATTAGTTAATAGCTACGGCCATGCATGGAATAATCGTTTTATCGATACATTTTTTATCACTGCTAATCACTCTGTGGTTATCTATTGGAAAGGAATTCTTTGGGGAACACAAGCTAAGGCAGATTTAGATGTAAATCAAGAAGAATATTATTATACTGCCGATGAAAAACACAACCCGCAAAGGAAAGCAGTATGGACCGGTTTATATTACGATGCGACTGCCAAAGATTGGATGGTTTCGGCTTTAACTCCAGCTTATGATAATAACAATAATCTCATAGGGGTTGCGGGTCAAGACATTATTCTTGACGATTTAATGAAGAATACAATCAACGATCAACTCCCAGGAACATATAATTTAATTTTTCAAAAAGATGGTCGTTTAATAGTACATCCAAAATATATGAAAGAACTGAAGGAAGGAAATGGGAGATTAAATATCCAAGAATTAGTTTAGATGAAGCAGAATATAAGGAAGTTGATATTCATGAAGGAATCGATAATACTTTACTAATTTTACAGCATCGTTTGAAAAGTAATCCAAATCAAGCTGAAATTAAAATAAATAAACAATATGCTCAAATACCTTTGGTGCAATGTTATCCAGGAAAACTCAATCAAGTATTTATGAATCTTTTAAGTAATGCCATTGATGCATTAGATGCTGCCAGAATATCTGATAAATCTGCTCATATTTATATTTCGACACAAATTATTGATGAAAATTGGATCGGAATTTGTATCGCTGATAATGGCATGGGAATTAAAGAAGAAGTGCGCGGAAATATATTTGATCCATTTTTTACTACTAAACCGGTAGGGAAAGGAACGGGATTGGGTTTATCGGTTAGCTATCAAATTATTGTAGAAACCCATAAAGGAAAGATTTTTTGCGATTCTGAATTAGGGAAAGGCACTAAGTTTATAATTGAAATTCCTATACATCAGAGATTATAAATTGGATACTTTGCGAAAGTTGCTCTATAACTAAATTTTGTATTTTTTCATTTGCGATCGCGAAGCGCATGCCCCGCCCCGGGCTTATCGCACTACAATTTAATACAATCTCGAAATATCTACTAAGTAAGTCGGCACAAATAAACCGAACTATATTACAGAGTGTAAACGACTTCCAAAGCCTTACCACTACTCACTATCTTGAAAAGGCTCCCCAAGACCGCACTTTATGTCCTAAAGTGACCTCCGGTACGGACACGCTCCGCGTTCAGCGCGGCACGACTCGTTAGAGTAACTCTATTCACCCACCCTGATTACTATTTTCAACACCAACCTACTTAAATCATCTAAAACAGCATTTCCTATTTCATATTCTGTGTGAGTTAATTTTAGAAAACCCGGTTTTTTCCTGCGTCTAACCCAACTTAGGATTTATCAGATGCTAGACTGTTGACAAATAGCATATTTCGATTATTCTAGAAATATGACATTCAACCAAGCAGCCCTGTATGCGGATATGTTCGCAGCACTGGGTTCGGAACCACGCTTAGAAGTTATGCGGCTACTTTTTGCTGCATATCCAGAAGGGATGACAGTAGGTGAAATTCAAGAAAAGGTACAAATACCCAATTCGACTTTATCCCACCATCTAGAAAAGTTACGTAATGAGAGATTAGTTATTCGTCGCAAACAAAGACAGTTTCTTTATTACTCTGCAAATGCAGAAGCAATGCAAGGTTTACTGTCATTTTTATCTACTCAAAAAGCATTAACTAAGGCGGATAAAACTGTAAATCAAACATCTGTGGAAGAGGAAGAGGAATTTATGCCAGATAATTTATTGCTATTTTTTCATTCGATTTATACAAATTTATTCGGTCCGCTTCGGAATCGATTTTATCTCAAAGGTTATGACAGATTTACTGATAGAGCAATTAACGCGATTCATTTTGGTCAATTAGAATCACGGCGTTTGAAGCATAATTTTATCGGTGCAGAACAGATATTATTGGGAGTTTTAGAAGAAAATGATGGTATAGCGCGGCAATTTTTAAATAATGTTGGTGTCAATTTAGAAAATGCCAAAGTAGAAGTCGAAAAAATTATTGGCAAAGGGAAAGAAACAACATTAGTCGATTTACCATTTACACCCAGAGCACAACGAGTTCTCAAACTTGCTGTAGAAGAATCAATGCAACTAGCAACCGATAGTGTGAGTACGGAGCATTTACTATTGGGAATTCTCAATGAAGGTGGAGGTGTTCCGGTTCGAGTATTGCAAAATTTTCAAGTTGATTTGATTGGGCTTGAGCAACATTTGCGTAATGCTGTAAGTTGATTGATTTTTGGCTGAGAATAATTTGGGAATCGGAATTAGGTGTTGAGTTTGTTTGAGAGTTGTGAAATGCAAATTTTCCCGCACGAGTGCCTAATTTTTGATTAAAACTGGGTACATTAAACTCACAGCATCATAGGGTTCCCGTGACTTATTTTTTTCTTCTAAAAAAAGAAGTCACGGGTGCCCGTCAAGGGTTCCCTTAAAAGTTTTTTCCTCCTGAAAAAACTTTTAAGGGTGCCCGTCATACCGAGCAAGCCATTAGAGAGATGAAATCGGGAATCTTTGCAGTTGTCAGTATTGGTGAATTCAAACTTTATGTCGGTGAAGTACATCACCTCAAAACAAGATGGCGAGCGATGATGATGCTATTTATCAACGGAAAATTTCCCCATCCCCAACTCCAAGCAGCTTGGAATCAAAAGGGAGAGGAGCGTCGGTTTACATTTCACATGGCTGATGAGATTGCTAAAAACCAGCAAATCCTAGGAAGAAAGCAATTTTTGGCTGATGTTGAAATATCTACCCAAATAAAATCCTAAATTTAAGATTTATGCCATGAATTTAATCAATCTATCTATCAACAGTAATCTATTACAAAATCGCTTATCTATCATTCAGGGAGACTTAATTACTCAGTCTGTGGATGCCATTGTTAATCCTACTAACAATGTTCTCATAGCTGCGGGGTTGTGTAGTAATATTCACTGTGCCGCAGGAGGTAATTTACGTAGGGCACTTAGGGGAGTGCAATGGTTAGATGTGAGTGAAGCTATCATTACTCCTGGCTTTCGTCTCCTAGCATCCCATGTGATTCACACCTGTGCTCCCGTTTGGAGAAAAGAAAGTAGCGAAGTCTCAGGGGAAGAATTACGGGTTTGTTATCGTAACTGCTTACAAATCGCAGCAGAAAATCAAATACAGACTTTGGCATTTCCCTGTATTGGAACCAGATTGCGAGGATTTCCTAAAGACTGGGCTGCAAGGATTGCTCTTAAGGAAATTATTTCATATTTAGGAGAGCATCCCCTTCCTATGGGAGTAACCGTGGTTTGTTATCAATTGGAAGATTATCAAGAATATCAGACTCAATTGAATCATCCTCAAATAGTTGAGTTGATGCAAAATTCATTACCATCCATTCAGAATGAGCTTAGTAATTTATCATCGAACCAATCACCAAACCACAAGTTTCAAGGAATTGCGGTCGAATTATTGACTCAGATACCTGATACTCGAAAATTAGCTGTAATTGGTAGCACATCATTTTGGGGAGACAGTAGTGAGGCTATTTGTGAGGCTACAGGGCGATATTTAGCAAAAATTGACAATTTGGTCATGTTGACTGGGGGAGTTTCGGGAATTCCGGAAGCAGTTTCCCGCAGTTTTAGGGCAGAAAGAGTGTTTCACATCCAGCCTCGTGGTTGTCTGCCTTGGGATTATGGTAATAACCTTTATGGTGGTATCGGCTATCAGGAGCGCCGAGAAGTTTTAGCACGTATGGCTAGCGTATATTTACTGATTGAAGGTGGACCAGGTTCCGAACACGAAGCACGACGTGCCGATAAAATGGGTGCAGTTGTAATTCCTGTAGGGAAAACTGGTGGTTTTGCACAAACACTTTATGCAGAAATGGAATGTCCCAATTATATACCGGTAGAGTTATGGGAAAAATTAGGACGACGAGAAGGTAGTGCAGAAGAAGTGGGAATTGCCATCGCGCAAATTGTGCTTAAAGTTTTTGACTTTTTGGATGGAAAACAAGGGTTACAGAAATCCTTGAGATTAAAAAATTATCCTCCAGCAACTATTTTAATCGTTGACGATTCGATTACGGTTCGAGAGTTATTATCAATGAGTTTTACCAAAGCTGGTTACCTTGTTGAAACAGCCAGAGATGGGCAAGAAGCATTAGAAAAATTGCAACGGGGAATAAAATGTGATGCGATTTGGTGCGATATAGAAATGCCAAAAATGAATGGTTTTGAATTGCGCGAGCGATTAAAGCAAGACTCTCGGTTGAAAAATATTCCTTTTGTAATTATGACTTCTAGGGGTGCTTCTCGAAGGAGAAATGAATTTATAGAAAATTTAGGTATTCAAGGATATTTCACCAAGCCTTATATTGAAGAACAAATTTTAGAACATACCGAAAAGTTGTTGAGTCGGTTTTGATGCTTCCTTGGTTGAAATGAAAACTGTTGCGATATCACAGTGGTAATTTTTGAATCCGATATCTTACCTCAATCTGAAAATTCAAATTCTTTGCGTGATAATGCTTGGGTTAATAAAACTATTGCGATATCGAAATGGTT
>JBCBQE010000187.1:0-9389 GCA_039820385.1 Cyanobacteria bacterium J06635_10 | reverse complement strand
CTCTATTTAATTCTCCTTGTATATCATGTATTTGCTGTAGTTGGAGCATTTATAATAATTTCCTGTTTGTATAAAGCTCCAGATAATAATTACTCTTTTAAGGAAAATCCATCGATTCAACAAGGAGAATTAAATAGAGTAAATTGAGATATTTGTTAAATCGCACCAAGATAATGGTGCGATTATTGTTTTATAATTCTGGATAAAGAGATTTCAAATTATTAGATTTTATTTGGTAATATATTTCTTCTAAATCATAACCATCAAAATTTCCATAACTGAATAATATTATCTCCTCAAAATCTTTACGAGTTTGATTGATATCACTGAATAATTTATTAACGGGATATCTGAAAACAGCAGAATGTCTTGTATATACCCATGTTAAAGTATGAATATTATATTTATTGTTACTATCTAATAAACAATAAGACAATTGCTGTAATAAATTTTCGTAGGTAAATGGTCTACTCTTGGCACTGGTTTTGATATTTAGAATAGTTCCGTTTGTTATTATTTGAGCGTCTGCTCCTCCTAAATATTCAGATAATGTAAAAGTAGCATTACAAATAACTTTATTGCTGCGATCATTATTTTTATTTAATGATGATATTTTTAATAGTTCATCATTAAATATTAATCTGTAAATAGTTGGTATCTCCTGAATAATATTATTGATGTCCTTAAATGTAGGTATCCAATTATTTTTTATTTCATCTTCTATGAGAAGATTTACAATTTTATTTTTTCCAAGAAAAGGCTGAAGTATGGGATTAATTTGTTTTGAATTTCTAGTTACTTGTTCCAGTGCAGCTAATATTACTAAACTTATTGCTTCGTCTTCTTTTTTATTGTTATTAATACAATAATCGAATAATGGTGTGAGTTGTAAATGTCTGGCACCATACCACGCTAAGGAAGTATAATGCCAATTAGTATCGTCTATTTTTTGAGCGATATATTTTCTGATAGCGTAACAAACAGCATTACCTACCACCGGAAAGTTTGTACCTTGTTGAGGAATTATTATTTGTGATTGGCTTAAAACTTGGTTGTGATGGTTGATAATTTTATCGATTGTTTGAGAGCGTTTAATATCAAACCACTTTCTGATTGGTGATTCTGGATTTTTAAGTTCCGAAGTTAGGCTCATTATGATACGTCATAAATATCAATATTTTCCTGATAAATTTGACGTAGTAAAATCTTAATTGATTAAATTGTACTTTATCGTCTATCTTCAATTACTTTTAAAACAGTATTTAATTGTTGTATATTTAAATCTTGGATTGAATCTATAAATTCGGCAAATCCTTCGCTGATAAATTCGTCATATATGGTGTTGTAGAAGAAGTTGCTGACATTATCTTTGGGTTTAGCGAGTAAATATAAGCTAATTATCCCTTGAATATTAATCAATTCGTTTACTTTTAACTTATTGATTTTATCCGTGATATCAAGAGGGAGTAGATTTACTTGTTCTATATTTTCAGCCCAAGAAGAGTAAAATGTGGTATTTAACATATTTGGATAATTTTGAATTAACGTTATGAGAATCTTTTGTTCGCTATTTTTACTTACAATTTTATAGATATTGTATAGTTGTTTGTTGGCTTTAGTAAAAATATTTTTTATATGAGATTATGTTGTTTTAAGTTATATATATTGATGTATTTATATTGATTTATTTATTTTAAAAAAAATGATTGTTAGGATTTTTACAAGTAATTTTATCAATTAAATTTCTAAACCTTTTTTGTTAAATTTATTTAAATTTTGTACTTTTGTCCTCGACCCATTATTTGTTTTAGGAGTAGGTTTGTACGTTTCATTGATGTTGTTTTGTCTTTGCTGTCTTAAATCTTGAGTAATATGTTTGAGTGGGGGAAGATTTATATCAGATTTTCCTGTGGTATCAAGCTGAATTTTACTTTGTAAGGTCAATTTGGCATACATTTCTCGTTGTTCGGGAACTGATAGTTTACCTTCTTGAGTTTTTAGTTTCTTGCGTAATTCTTCATTACCTTGTTCTGTGACTTGATTCCACCCTTTGCCTTTGGGCATTGATTCTATCTTCTCCCATTCTCTTTTTAATGCGGGGTGCAATGGTAAAGTAGTTTGGGTCGGACTATTTGATGGTACTTTGGTTTCTAAAGTTGAGGAATACTGATTGTTATTAAGATAGTTGGCATTAGCTGCAACGAACTTAAGCTGGTTGATGTCATTTTCACCGAGCTTCATGGTTTTCATATTTGTTTCCAGAGCGCCACTTTCTTTTTTAAGCGCTTCCCAATCAACAGCAAGTCGTTCGCTGCCATCTGGTTCTACTTTATAAAGCTGTAGACTGGCTTGGGTAAGATCGGTATTTTGTTCTGCTTTGATACGGAAATTACCAATTTTAAGCTCATCAGTTCCACTTTCTTTAAGTGAATCAGCCATTATTTTCATGACTTCAGCATTTTTGAAACTGGTAAGGACTTTTTGAGTACCGGCTGGAGAGAGCGAACCTAGTTGATTAGCCATTTCCCTGATATCCGAATTTTTATCGGGAAGCGCTACTTTATCTCTGATATTATCTGCTACGAGTAGAAATTCTTGACGTTCCGCACCGTTAAGCTTACCCGCATCTACCTTGATTGGTTTACCTTTTTTATCAAGGCTGAAGCTCATAACGGGATTGGCATATCCTGATAGTTCGTCTTTGCGCTGGTGAATGCTGTATTCCTTACCAACCTTTTTGATGGTGAATGCATCCGACTTATAAGCAACACTACCGTCTTCTTGGATTTCACCGTATTTGCGGACGAGTTCAAATGCGGCGATCGCCATTTGTTTGTTCTCTTGTTTTATGGCTTCTTTGCGAGGGATAGTATTGGCATATACGGGAACTTGCTTTTCTTTTACCCAAGATTTCTGAGAATCTGATAATTCTGGAGAAGATGCCGCTTCAGTATAGCTAACATTTGCTGCCGACACTTCCTTAGTCGCGGCTTTGATGCGTGCTAAACTATTATCAACTTCATCAAAAAATACTAACTCAGATGGTTCTCTTTTAATTATTTTGCCAGGTTTATTGTTACTGATTTCTCCATCTTCGTTAACAATAAAATCGGGTTGTTCTAATTCTGCGCTCGTTTCAACTTGGAAGAGTAAATCGGAAGCGGTTTCTTCCAATTCAATTTGCGATTCGATTTGATTTAATAGCTCGGATGCTTCAGTTTGAATATCTGGAGTAGATTGTTCGTTAGATAACTCGGATACTACACTTCTTAAGTCAATTTGCGATTTGACTTGATTTAGTAACTCTGAGGCTTCTCTTTCAACATCTGAAGTAGGCTGCTTTTTTGCTTGGGATTCTACCTGTGAAAGTAAATCATTAACTACATTTTCGGAAACAATATCAGTTTCAACTTGGGATAAAAGTTCGTCTGCTGTTACTGATAGCTGTTCTTCAGGTAATATTTGGCTTAAAGGCTCCCATGCTGCTTCTATTATTTCTTCCTTACCTAGTTCCGTTACAACATTGGTAGTGATAGTTCCATTATCAAGCTGTTCGTAGAGAACCATGTCGCCACCTTCTTTAAGAGATGCAGTAATCCTTAAAGCTGGGTTTTCCGAACCTGTCAAATCTAATTGACCTGAACTTTGTAGCTCCGAATCAATTAGCTTGGAAGTAATATTTTGAATTTGGTTGCTGGTTAATCCTTCTTCTGTAATATTTCCAAGCTCATCTGATTTTTTCCAGGTATAAGAATCAGTAACTTCGTCATATTCTAATCCATAATTTTCATGGTCAATCTCAATTTTTGCTCTTTTATCCCATTCATCTTGGAGTTTATCTGCTAAAGCTTGCATAAATTCTGCAAAAGCTACCTTTAATTCTTTGTTGAGTATAGTTGATTCAACCGCCTGTTCTAAAGTAGAACTAACAGCTTCAGCAAACTGATCGGAACTTTTATTAAACACTGTCGGGAATCCTATTTAAAAGTACTTGGTTGTTTAATTTGATAAATACAGGTTGTTCGTCAAAATATATTTCAATTAAATTTGGTCTAATACTGTTATTTGAATATTTGACTGAATAATTATTCTTGGGGTTAAGCCTATCTGATATGTAAACTAAAATTTTGTCGTGGTAGTGCTTTTCTACAATAGCAGGGAATTGAGCAGACCATTTAGGAAATTTACTGAATTTATTGATTTTATTTTGTAATAGTTGAGTTAACATTTTATGCAGCGAGTAATTTAGCTTGAATCAAGGCTTTTTGAATTATTTCTGTTTCCTGCCAGTTTTGATTAAGGAACTTTAAATCAATGACTTTATGCTTATCAAAAGTTATTCGACTAAAATAAATATTGATGGTTGTATTATCTTGATTATGTTCGTTAATAAAGCCAGCATATTGCAGATCGTTCCATCTAATTTCTTTAATATATTCTTTGACAATAGACTTAATTTGTAATTGAGAAAGACTATATCCAAGATTAATAGTAGTTTTGATGCAAGGTTTTTTTAACAATTTTCTAATTATTAGCCTTTTATTGAAACTATCTACTATTGACTGAGAAGACGAAACATCTACATGATTGCTGCAAATAGGTTCAGTTTCAATATTTAATATTTCATTAAATGTTGTTATTGCTGTATCTTTGAGATTAATTTTCATAATTAAAACATGGAGCTAATATTGTCTGTTGATAATGGCTGTGCGCCTGCTTGTACTGGTTCTTGAGGAATTGGATAAACTTTATCTACTTCTTGTACTCTGAGACTTAAATCTTCTTTGGAGGGTATTTGTTGAGTACTTTTTCTCGCTAATTTTTTGATAACTTTGTCCCATCGAGCATTATTATTAGCATCAATATCAAGTATGGCTTTTGGTATTTTGATTTTCTTGATTAATGGAACCGAACCCTCGTTTTTATTGCCGTAAGCAGGGTTGATAAAGATGCATTTACCAGGCGGTAGTTTGAGAAATTGTGCTGGTTCAAATAGCTTTCTGGTTTTCTTTTGGTCGGAGATGGAAGTTGAAGTTTTACCACTTCCGGTACTTCTACTTTTTTGTTTTTCTTTAATTTCTTCGTCTCCCAAGTATCCGCTAAAGACTCTGGCAGATTCTTCTTCACCGGGATTGAATACAAACTTTGTACCGCAGGCACCAAGGATGGCTCGGGCTATCTCCTTACCGTAAATTTTCTCTAACTGACCCATATTTTGCCATCCCAAAATACCGCAGAAACCTTCACTTCGGGATTCATTGAGCCATTTAAATAAATCGGGAAGAAAGATTGATGGTAATTCGTCAAGGCATACTACTAGGGGATCTTGTCGTTTTTTAGCAATATTCTTAGATACGACCATATGTAGGATAGAAGTCATGAGCGGACCTACTGCATCGCGTCTTTCTCGATCCAAACCGAAGATAATCATTTGCTTACCTTTGATTTCTAAAGGTAAGGTAGTATCTCCAACGAAGCACCCGAGTGTATTCTTAGCCATAAAGCGGGTAAACATAAGACTTGCAGTTGCGACAATACCTGCTACAGTTTTTTCCGAACCTGCTGAACTAAATATCTGACCAAAAGCAATGCGTATCCAAGGATTTAGCTCTGCTGCCATGAGTCGCGTTACCATTTCTTCGGAGGAAAGTATGGCAGCAGCGGTCATAATGTCGGGATACTCCATGTCCTTGGTGAGCATGAGGATAGCTTGAGTAAGCTGATCGCCCGCTGGTCCAAAGAAAGCATCTTCGTTACCACCACCAAGCATTCGGAAATTTTTGTTGATAACGGTTGCTATCTGACGCGCAGTTTCTGCATCTGACGAATCGCGGAGAAAGTCAATAGGATTACAAACCTCTGATTCGGGGAATCCTGGAGCAAAGATATGCACGTCATATCCTTGGCTTCTAGCATAGCCAGCAACTTTAGCTTGTGAGGGATATTTGAAATCGTAAAGAATTAACGGGAATCCTTGATCAATGGTGGAGTAAATCATGGGGTTGATTGCCGAGAACGATTTACCACTACCAGGAGCACCAATTACCGCGCTTCCTCTTTGCACATCTGGTACATATATTGGAGAACCACCACTACCCTTTTCTTGCTTTCTCTCTTTGAATTTGTGACGACCTATATATAACGCAGCGCTATCGCATTTGGGAGATTTAATTTGTTTGGTAGCTTTTTTCTTGGCGTTGGAGGTTTCTTTAGTACCACCCCAATAACCGCTAGCAATCTTATTTTTACTATTGCTTTCGCCAAACAACAGTTTGGATATACCGAATACAGCAAACATTCCTAGTAATAGCGCACCATTTTGATTAGCAACGGGATGAGTAAATTTGCCAATAGGATCTTGAGGATTTTGTAGTTGTTGAATAAAATTTTGTGGTTGAGGAGAATTAGTCATAATTTTAAATATTAAGAAAGGGGAGCAGGGAGAGCAGGGGAGGCAGGGGGAGCAGGGGAGGCAGGGGGAGAAATTAGAAAGATGTACAAGTAGCGGTTATAATGGCTAATCAAATGTAAGGTCTGCTTTCTGGAGCTTTTAAATAGCTTGGAAAGCAAATAATTAGAGGCGAAAGTTCTTTCACTTCCCCTGCTCCCCCTGCTCAACTTATTCGGGCAATGTTGAAGGGCTGCCTAGAATAATTGGATCTTTTTCTCGGTAGGTTATGAAGGGAACAGGACCAATACCGTAAGGAGTACAAGTTTTACCTACAAAAGGTATCTTTTTACAGATTCTGAAGAACATACTAGTTTCTACGCTGCCTTCAGCTTCATCGATATTCCACACTACTTGTTTAAAAGCTTTGCCAAATGGATGTCTACCAGTCGGCTCTTTGCCATTGAATACAATTCCCAGGGGACCGAATCCACCTTTTACTTTTTGGAATTTACCGGAAATCCATTCAACACCTGTAGTATTACCAGGTCCGGCTACCTCCATATGAGCGCAATCATTTTGCAAACACGGTACGTTAAATCCTTCTTGGTAGCTTCCGGAGATGGTACGGGTACGATTTGCTTCTACTTCCATCAAAGGTAAATCAACTTGACCAACGAAACCTAGTGTGGGTGTAAGGATTCGAGGGAACTCGCTCCAAGGTAGTTCGTTTAGTCCGGGTACGCCACCAATTAAAGTATCGTCCCAGTTAGCAAAATCTTGCACCTGAGCTTTTTCTAAACCTGGGATTTCGGTAATACTGTAATCTTCTAAATCTATCTTTTCGCCAAGCGGTATATCATCAATTCTTGGATTTCTATCAAGAATATTACCAATAGTATTGTTACCTCCACTAATTCCCATTTTTCTGAAAAAATCTTGAATTGGAGGGACTTTGCTTACCTTCAATCTTTCTAATTGGGGAACAGCATCAACTAAATCTGGCAAAGTTTGCCATTTCATTAACTCAAAATCGGCTAAGCTAAATCTATCTAAATTTAGCCCTAATTTATCGCCCATATATTCGAGGCTTATTTCTTCTATTCCCAATCCTGCATCAGCAAAATCTCCAAACTCCATGATTTGAGCAAGGCTTTCTCCTGCTTCCCAAGTTCTAGTTTCAGTTCCTTTTCTGCCAGGATAGCTGATGCTACCACCTTCAGAAAAAACCATATCTTCAAAGCTGACACGATTCCAATCAGGGGTAAACTCTTCAGTTGAATCAATGGTTGGAATACTAGCAACGGCAGGAGGCATCAATAATCCTAAAGTTTGATTCATTAAGCCTGCTTTTATAAATGTATGTAAAAACAATCCTCCTAATAAACCTGTTAGTAATAAATAGCGTAAGTTATCGAATGGTCTTTTCTTCGGTTTTGTATCATTAGATTGGTGATTTGTTTCTGATTGTTGATTATTTTGTAATTGTTTCATTATTAAAATTTAATATTATTTTTATGAATAGTGTTTTTAATAAAATATTTTTATAATTGAGTAATTGGCATCCTTGGGTTAATGGAGTTGGGGCTGCTATTACTATTACCTAGCTGCTGCAACTTTCTAATCAATCTCATTGATACGCCAGCTTTATTTGCTGCTGCTTGTAAATTATTCTCACCATTGTTGACGGTGTAAATTAATTTCCTAACTCTTCTATATAGCTCATCATTCCTTGAGACCAAGCCATCTCTTACTGCTTTATTGATACCCCTACTAATATTTGCAGTATCGATTCTAGGTGTTTTTCTAATTGGTCTTTGTCTTTGTGGTTTAAAGTCTGGGACTATAGCAATTTGACTGTATGATGGTTTATTACTAGCAGGAGCTACTTTGAAGTGATATGATTTTCTTCCTTTAGGAGATTCGGTAATAATTGTGAGATGCGTTGCCCATACTTTAGGTAATCCCCTGATATTTAATCGGTTAATTCTTCTAAGGTGAAGCAATCCTGCACCACTGGTTTCGCAATCGTCGTTTATACCCTGCAAACAACCATCTGAATCAAGCAATATTTGAGAAGGGTCATCAATCCAAACTCGCTTAATTGTTTCTCCAGTTTTATAGAAAGAGATTGATACTCCATGACCGTTCCAAACATTAATTGTTTGCAATGTTGCCGTATTTCCAGATGCTTGAGATTGCTTGATTTCTCTTACAATAGGTGCAGCAATAGAAGGACATATTGTAGTAAGAGATAATATCGCAGTTGTTGCAATTATAGGCAGTATTTTTTTTATCATTTTAAAGCCTGTTTGGTAATTGAATTGAGCGATTGACGATGAAGGTTAACTTGGTTTTTGCGGGAATGAACCAGGTATTAGGACGGGACATAATTTCTTGTGTAGAAGTCTCGGCTCTTTTTTTGACTGAGGAAGTAAGTTCCCCAAAGGCACCTTCTAATATTGCACCACCGATATTTCTTCTGCTATTACGTCGTCTGCTGCGTGTGCGTCCGGTGAAGGGGTCTTCAATCGTTTCTTCATCCTCGGGTTGATTGATAATTTCACCAACCTTGGCTAAACCACCCATAACCGCAACGGTGGTATCGTATCGGGCTATTTCTCCACCTTTATCTTTGAATTGTTTAGCAACCAGAGGTGTACCATTTTTACCGTAAACTGATATGGTTCCTGGCGGTAAAGGATACTCAGTTTCGTTTTTGATAATTGAGGTTACTTCTACGGACGCAGCTGAAGCTCCATCTACAGAAATGATTCTGAGTGCAAGTAAAGTTCCACTTGGAATTGCGATCGCCCCCGTGTTATCGCGTATATTTTGAGCAAGTCTGGCAACAAATCGTTTATTATCACTCGGTTGTTCTGTTTGCCGTTGTGATATAGGAGTGAGGAGACGGCCATTAGCATATTCGCCTACCATCAAATATTTGGGTTTACTAGCTTCAAGAAGAAAGATTTTTTGAAGCTAGTAAACCCAAATATTT
>JBCBQE010000186.1:0-9390 GCA_039820385.1 Cyanobacteria bacterium J06635_10 | reverse complement strand
CTTTAGTAATGTATTTATATGACTTTTTGTATATGATTTACTGATGTTTATTAGTTAATCTACAAATAATCAATTTTTTATTTGTACAATATGTCGTGAATTTGTTATGAGTACTAAAAATATCAGTTTCTATAACTTTCTATATTCATTATCTAAAAATTTTGTTCCAAACAGGAGCAAATTCAAAAAAGATCAAAAAATCAAAGAATTAAAAAAAATAAAATTTATCTACAAAAATCCTCGTCCGAAAAAATTAGAATCCAATCAATCTGACTGTAACTGAAGCGTATATTCTTCATCCATAGCTTGAATAAAAAGGAATCAAATACTGAATATAAGGATCGTGAAAAAACTATACTCAATAATCTGGTACCTTCTTTTTATTCTGGGTGTTTCTACTTCTTCATCACTCTATTCTGTTAGGAATCACAATATAACCAGTACTCTCCGAACCCAATACTAAATTCCGTTGTTCTCCCCAATACCACCAATAAGCCGCAACATAAGCACAGATAACACTATCAAGCTTGTCTTCTGCCGCTTTGAGGGCTGCACCTGTCTTCGGTATAGATGTAATAAATGAACTTATTGGACACTGAGTACCCAAAGGCGGATTAAGGGTTGGTAGAATATTCGTAATGTAATCGTAAAGCTTCGTGAGTTCGATATGGCGATCGCTAATTCGTCCTTTTTTATATTTAAGGATGCGCCCTAAGCCGAAAAGCTGAACTATAGCGGGGTGAGGAAAGACTTCAATTTGATATCTACCAAGCTTTTGCGCTTCCATAGTTGGCGCGTGGAGAAAACCGCGAGACTCCAATTCTAAGCCAAAATTTACCGTGCGTTGAGCAAAAGGTAAATTGAGATTGGCAGGATAGCATCCCGCGTGATATTTACCAAAATATTTGTGAGTCAACTTGTCGGGTAAACGACTTCCGGTAGCGTTAGGAATAAGAGTTGGTGCATCAACAGCAACTATAGCGCTATAGTTTTCCTTGACACAGTTATCAACCCAAGCCAGGATATCTGCAATAGAATCTTTTCTATCTAAATCTTGCAATTCCAGCTTTCCATCGATTAATTCTAAGTAACATAAGCCGCTTGGTTGCGATTTCCAACCCAAATCAATACCGATAAATTTCATTTCTTTACTCAGAAAGTTGATTAACAGTTGATTAACCTAATTTTGATTTCTATTTTGCAATACCACTTCTTGGATATCTTTTAACGCAGAATTCAAATATATTTGCCGTATATCCACTGGCAAATCGGGATTATCTACTAAATGCTCTATCCGATTTTTAATGCTAAAAACCAAAGTATCTAAGTTTTCAGAAACCATCGCATTTTCTGACTCTAATTGGCTGGCATCAACTTCAACAGAAACTTTAGCCGCGATGTTTTGCTCTCTCAAATATTCTGCCTTCTCATTTTCTAACTGAACAATGGTTTGCTGTAATGTTTCTACTACTCCATAAATTTCGAGAGGATCGAATATTCGCAGCAAACTACTTTGAGTCACAATACCCAATTTTGCTCCCCAATCCCAAGATACTACTAACCTTTGTAGATGCCGTCGTTGCATCTCTTGATGAGCAAACCACAAAGAATCATTAGGCTCTAGTAGAAATAAAGGAGTACTCATCACCGTTTCTGCTTCAGTTTCATATAAATTTAATCCTAAAGCTTGATACTGTACAATATCGCGCTCTGTAACAATACCTACAGGCTTGAAAGCTGGCAAAACATCTTGTAAAGTCTCTTTTATCACAATTACAATACAACTAACTCGATGGGTTGCCATCATTTGCGCTAAACTGATTACCGAAGCCGTCGGTGGTCCATGAATAACTTCGGTAGTCATCACTTCCGACACGCGACGCATTTTTAATAAATTACTTGGACGCAACACCTGGCGAATACTCTCTGGAGAAACAGTTCCCACCATTTGCTTATATTCATTGACGATCGCTAAATGCCGAATCTGATAGCGCCGAAATAAAAATAGAGGTGCAAAAATATCCTGAAATGATTCTTCTGAAAGTGTAATCACCGGATGCGCCATGACTTCTGCAATCTTTACTCTTGCAAAATCTGCACCTGCTGCCGTCAATTTTACAATATCTCGCTCTGTAAAAATACCCAGCAACTCTGTTCTCTGCATAACTAAAACACAACTAGAACGCGCAGCTCGTTGAGAATTAGTTTTCGATTTTGCATCCACTCCTGAGACAAAGCAACTATTACCTCGCGTTTGACTCATTAAGGCGACAACATCAGTTAAGGGAGCATCTGGCGAAACTACTAGTGGATGCCTATCTATCGCTTCCTCCAAGCAGGGTACGCCAATCAATGAGTCATCAATTTGCATGGTTCACAGTCTTTGCGAGTAGGTACTATTTATATTTATTAATTTTTGTAACCTTTTTTAATACTTCTATATATTACGCATACAAAAGTTTGTATAATACGAGAGATGTAAAGGTGATTGAGCTAAAATCAAAGTATGACAAAGAGTTGAACCTTTTAAAGGTGATAAAATATTTAAGAATAAATACCTCATAAAACATTATCGGATTGTTCGAGGAAAAAAGAAAGCATTTAAGAATTGGGTTTTGAACCGGACTTGAGAAATAATTTCAGTTATTGTCCATACCGGAGATTCTTCCTTTTTTACCATAAAGTCTATCCAATACCCGTTTTACTGAAACGGGTTGCCACTGTTTCCCCCGTTTAGTTGTATATCCCTGCTGGTTAAGCCAGCGAGCAATTTGGGGGAGAGATTTTCCAGATTTGTGGTGGCGGCGAATTAATTCAATAATCTCTTGTTCCTGGGGATTCTCCACCAATTCACCATTGGTAGATTTTTGTCCAAAAGCAGGAGAACCATAGCCAGCATAGCCACCTCTGGCAGCCTTTGCAAGCCTTGCTTGATTAAGTTTTTCCCATAGATAATCGTTTTTTGGGTTATTAGCCGTCATTATTTTCTTCGCTTACTTGTCTATGAAAATACATTATATCAAGCGAAAAAATCCACATTATTAATTAAGAACACAAGTTTACCGTTTTCTATTGGAGGGGAGCATGCCTACATACAAAGTTACATTATTCAACGACGAAGGATTAGACAAAACTATTGAAGTTGAGGACGATCAATATATTTTTGATGCTGCTGAGGAGCAAGATATCGATCTTCCAATTTCTTGTCGATCGGGATCTTGTTCTAGCTGTGCTGGGAAAATTATCTCTGGAACAGTAGATCAATCAGATCAGGCATTTCTCGATCAAGATCAACTCGATGAGGGATTTGTGCTTACTTGTGTTGCCATTCCCCAATCGGATTGCAAGATTCAAACTCATCAAGAAGAAGCTTTGTATTAATTCGCGTCAAAACTCATAAAAATACCAGATTAACAAATAGGATTATCCATGCAAGGAATAGAAAAATCAGCAACAACCGTTGAATATATCCAAGAGGAAGAATTCGATACACTTTCAACCAGTAATGGCGTATTTGTGTTTGACTTTACCGCAAGTTGGTGCGGCCCTTGTAAGATGATTGCTCCGATGATGGCGAGATTAGCTCAAGAACATAATCCTCACGTGAAAGTGGCTAAAGTAAACCTTGAAGAAAACCACAATTTAGCTAAGAGATTGGGTATTCGCAGCATTCCCTCGGTGATGATTTACAAAGATGGAAGCCGCGTAGAAACCATTGTAGGCATAGCTCCCTATGAAAAATTCAATGCGATCGTCACTGAACTGCTTTAACCAGCCAAGCGATCGCAGATGAGTCGCGGATTGGCCTACATCATAATCTATGATTTGATGTAGGTACGTCACTTAATTGGTTCAGCTTTCTCGACCGAATCATCCCTTATTCCCAAAGTCAGTTCTAAAGGTGTACGGGAAGGATATGCTTTTACTACTTGTCTGTAGACATCGTAATTTGTAGGTAATGTCCTTTGCTGCGTACCTTCTGAGTAAATGAATTCGTATTTTACAGATTTCAATAATTCGGGTTTGCTTGCCTCTTGCTCTGAACCTTGGCGTTTTTCAACGTCATCAACTGTTGGCCGCGGTGGTAATGCAGGCCACCACAAACCTCGATCGTCAGGTCCTGTAACTGCTCCTGGTGGTTTTAACCCATTACGATTAAGTAGGGAAGTTGTAGCAAATTCTTCCAAACGTGGAGATGGCTCTGAATTCAAGTTATTTGCATATTCAACTTGCCAGGTATAAGTAGTAAGCGCTGTAGCTTCATATTCGCTTGTAGTTACGTTAGTGCAACCAGCGGCATAACCCATGACTGTGCCAAACGCAGCCGAAAAAAGAAGTTTTTCTAATTTCACCACTTTATTATTTATTGCGTGACCTCCTTAAAAAAAATCAAGATCGCTAAAAAATATTATTATCCCTAGGAATAATTACAGGAATATCAAATTTACGAGTAATTATTAGATGATACCAAAAAATTCTCAATAAATCCTGTCCCGAAGTAATTTTAACGTTCCAGATACTGCTATATTTAAGTGTCAATCATATTTAGGACAAAGGCTAAATCACCCGTTTTATAAACGGGGGTATGCTTAAGCAGTCTTTGGAGAAATATCTGTTTGGGAACTGCAATGATTCAGAAAGCTTGCTCCGAAATCGCAGTGCAAGCATAAGTATCGAAATACAGCTTATCCGGACATGAGATGAGATTATGTAGGCATTGTATTCCAAACTCTTTGTATAATAGATATTAAGATTTTTGTTCCCAATTTCCTATAGTCTTCGACTCAACATTTAAAACCTATCCGTAGCATCAATTAAAGCACTTTTAATACCCGGTTCAGTCATAGAATGTCCCGCATCAGGAACCACAATAAATTCAGCTTCCGACCAAGCTTGATGTAATTCCCAAGCTGATACCATTGGACAAACTACATCATATCTTCCCTGGACAATGACAGCCGGAATATGACGGATTTTCTCGACATTTAAAAGTAATTGATCTTCCCTTTCAAGAAACCCCTTGTTCACAAAATAATGACATTCAATTCTCGCGAAAGCATCAGCAAAATCACTTTCACCAAAACTTTCCATGAGAGATTTATCCGAAAATAATTTACTCGTACTCGCTTCCCAAATAGACCAAGCTTTTGCTGCTTCTAACCTGACTTTTCGATCTTCACTAGTCAAGCGTTTATAATAAGCATTTAACAAATCACCTCTTTCTTCTGGGGGAATTGGCTTTAGATATTCTTCCCAAGCATCAGGGAAAATTTTACTTGCACCTTCTTGATAAAACCAATGTAATTCTTTTTGACGCAGCATAAAAATACCGCGCAAAATCAAACCATTACAACGTTCCGGATGAGTTTGACTGTAAGCTAAAGAAAGGGTACTTCCCCAACTTCCACCAAACACAACCCAGTTATCTATTTTTAAATGTTCGCGTAATTTTTCAATATCGCTGACTAAATCCCAAGTTGTATTTTCTCGTAATTCCGCGTGAGGTGTACTTTTACCGCAACCTCTTTGATCGAACATGATTAAACGCCATTTTTCGGGATTAAAATATTGACGATAAGAACTTGGACATCCACCACCGGGACCACCATGTAATACTACAATCGGTTTACCTTGGGGATTACCCGATTCTTCAAAATAAATTGTGTGTAATTCACTTACTTGTAATTTACCTTCTTGATAAGCGTCTCTTGGTGGGTATAATTCGCGCATAATAAACAGTGAACAATGAACAATTAACAATTAACAGTCAGCAGTAATTAAGGTATATTTTGGGAAATTAACGCTGTCAGTTATTAGTTTATGGTGTTCTGCTACACTACGCTAACAGTTGGAGCATGAATGCAAAACTAATGGGATAAAGCACTAGTACCGCTTGCGTTCGTCAAAAGTCAAAAGCAAGGTTTCAAGCTTTTTATATGGTTGCTTTATTTACGCCGTGCTGCACTAGTAGTCTGTCCCATAAAATATGATAGGTTTTCTTGCATACCCACCTGGGACTGCAAGTCCCCGCTCTTATAGCAAAAGTCGCTCTTTTGACGACTGGGGAATACCCATCAAAATTAATGGGACAAAGCACTAGTAGGGAACTTAAAACACCGAATAAATTTCCTAAATGTTCACTGCTCACTGCTCACTGTTGACTGTTGACTGTTGACTGTTGACTGTCATGGTACTGTTCACTGTTCACTGATTTAAAATGGCTAAACAACGAGTTTTTTCTGGAGTACAACCAACTGGGAATCTACATTTAGGTAACTATTTGGGAGCAATTCGCAATTGGATCGAAATTCAAAATCAGTATAAAGACGAATATGAAAATTATTTTTGTGTAGTAGATTTACACGCAATTACGGTACCGCAAGACCCCAAAACCCTAGCTAAAAATACTTATCATTTAGCTGCAATTTATTTAGCATGTGGCTTGGATTTAAATTATTCTAGCATTTTCGTACAGTCTCACGTTCCGGCTCATAGCGAATTAGCTTGGTTGTTTAACTGTATCACTCCCCTTAATTGGTTGGAAGATATGGTTCAGTACAAGGAAAAAGCAATTAAGCAGGGTGAAAATGTTAATGTCGGTTTATTGGATTATCCAGTACTCATGGCTGCCGATATTTTACTGTATCAAGCCGATAAAGTTCCTGTAGGTGAAGACCAAAAACAACACTTGGAATTAACACGAGATATTGTCAATAGGTTCAATTATCAATTCGGTAAACCAGATAAGCCTGTATTAAAGTTACCAGAACCCATAATTCGTAAAGAAGGGGCTAGGGTAATGAGTTTAACCGATGGAACTAAAAAAATGTCGAAATCCGATCCCTCAGAATTAAGTCGGATTAATTTGACAGATACCCCTGCGGAAATTACTAAGAAAATTAAACGTTGTAAAACCGATCCAGTTCGCGGTTTAGAATTTGATAATCCCGATCGCCCTGAATGTAACAACCTATTAACTTTGTATATGTTGCTTTCGGGTAAAACCAAGGAAGAAGTTGCAGCAGAATGTCAAGATATGGGTTGGGGACAATTTAAGCCCTTGTTAGCAGAAACTGCCGTTAACGCTTTGCAACCCATTCAAGAGAAATATCAAGCCCTAATGGACGATAAAACCTATTTAGAGCAGGTTTTACGCGACGGCAAAGAAAAAGCCGAAGCGATCGCCAAGCAAACTTTAAGGGAGGTAAAATCGGCATTAGGTTTCTCTATGCCTTTATAAAAATCAAAACTGTTCGCGTTAACGTTAGCGAAGCGTGTCCGCAAGGACATAGTGTGCCCCTTCGGGGCATAGTATCGTGACTAGAGTGAGCGGAAAGGTTTTGGCCTTTTATGATAAAATCATATTAACAGGAACGGTAATTAACCTGTATAAAAACCTAAGTGCCTAAAGGCAATCTGTACCTTGACAATTGAAGATTATTGGTTCTATTCCATAGTTCTAGTTTCTTACCAGGAATAGGTAAAATCTTCATGGGGACTGGACGACACAGAATTTAAACAAAACAAATTTTGGAATAATCCAACGCCACTTCGACACCGGGCACAGCCCCTGTAGAGTGGCTTAACTACCGAGGGGCACTCGGGAAGTTAACGCGCTTAGGAGAGAACCACCTCTGGGTTAGATACTGCAAGGGAGCTAATCTAAGTGGACTCGTTGAACCAAGAATTTCTGTGGAACAATCTGCGGAGAGTGTCAAATGTGATAGAGCTGTACCAAGTATTGAAATATAACAACATTATGCTTGGTACGCTAAATCCAACTCAATTAACAAGATTTCGTGCTTCTGCAAGCAAAGGTGAATTCCTAGTTACTGCTGAAGTCTGCCCACCGAAAGGCGGCAATCCAGAACACATGGTACAAATGGCGGCGACTCTTAAGGGGAGGGTTCATGCCGTCAATGTCACCGATGGTAGCCGCGCAGTTTTACGGATGTCTTCTTTAGCAGCGTGTGTAATTTTACAGCAACAGGGAATCGAGCCAATATGTCAAATGGCTTGTCGAGATAGAAACCGCATTGGTTTACAAAGTGACTTAATGGGTGCTCATGCTTTAGGCATTCGCAATATTTTAGCTTTGACAGGGGATCCGGTAAAAGTCGGCGATCATCCCGACGCTAAGAGCGTGTTTGATTTAGAATCAATACGCTTACTGCAAGCAATCGATAAGCTCAATCGGGGCTTGGATAGTAACGATAAAACCTTACCCGATGGTGCTACTGATTTATTTGCAGGAGCCGCGGTAGATCCACAATGTCGCAGTTGGAGCGGTTTGCAAAAGCGATTTGAACGCAAATTAGCAGCAGGAGCGCAATTTTTTCAAAGTCAAATGATTACTGATTTTGAACTTTTGGAGAAATTTATGACTCAAATTGCCGCAGGTTGTAACAAACCTATTTTAGCGGGAATATTTCTTTTAAAATCAGCAAAAAATGCTCGGTTTATTAATAAATGCGTTCCTGGGGTTGAAATTCCAGACCATATAATTGATAGATTAGAACAAGCGAAAAATCCTTTGGAAGAAGGAATGAAAATTGCTGCCGAGCAGGTACAAATTGCACAGGAATTGTGTCAGGGAGTGCATATGATGGCGGTGAAACGTGAAGATTTGATTGTGCCAATATTGGATATGGCGGGGGTGAAAGCAGTTAGGAAAAATTAGGTTTTAAGTAAACCTCACCCCGCCCTCCGGGCACCCCTCTCCTTGTTAAGGGAGAGGGGAATTAACCCATCATGGAAGGATTTTTCGTTGTTCCGGTAGATGTAGAGACGCGATATATCGCGTCTCTACAGTTAATATTGAGCTATAACCATTAATTATGGGTTGTAAAACAAATATTGAAAAAAATAAAAATAAAAGTATATTTGAAAAATCTGTATTATTTAAGGATTAAATTTAATGACAGAATCAGATAGATCAAATACAGAACTATTAGATGAAGAAGAAGAGCTAGAAGAAAAACGTAAATTTAACTACGATCCAGAAAAAATAAATATTGTTACAAAAGAACCAACTATCGATATATTATTAAGGCGAATTGATGAAGAAGCTCTAAATTTAGCACCTGATTTTCAAAGACAAGCAGGTATATGGAATATAGAAGCTAAAAGCCGTTTAATTGAATCTATTCTGATTAGAATTCCATTACCAGCTTTTTATATAGACGGTACAAATGAAGAAGAATGGTTAGTTGTAGATGGTTTACAAAGGCTATCTGCTCTCAAACAATTCGTTAGCGATAAAAGTTTTAAATTAACTGGTTTAGAATACCTGAGTGAATTAGAAGGAAAAACCTACGATCAATTAGAACGTAGATATCAGCGACGTATAGAAGAAACTCAAGTTACAGTTTATCTGATAGCAAAAGGTAC
>JBCBQE010000185.1:0-9393 GCA_039820385.1 Cyanobacteria bacterium J06635_10 | reverse complement strand
GTATCGCCTATATACAAGTTCGACATGTGTTCCTAAATAAATAAAGGTTTTGGAACACATGTCGAACTTGTATATAGGCGATACACTTTCAAACAAGTGACTTCCGTTTAGAGTACAAAAAAGTTTTGAATCTATCTAAGGCTATTTACCACGACTGAAAAATGAATGTGACACATCGGAGCCCCACCCTTCCCTGGAACTTTAAGGAAGGTGAGCGTAGCCCGGGTGGAGTTATATCTCGCAAAAATTTTCTGAATTGGTATAAAACATAAATTTTAGGGCTCATTAGGCTGCCCTACTTTGATGCATTGCCGAACGCGATACACCGGGGCGTGTCGGCTGAGCCTATCGCAAATCCTGCATCTATGTTTTTGTCCGAATCCTTATATAACAGTTACTCTGAATATAACTTGGGATAAAACTTGTACTAACTAAAGTCTGGTAATGGGTATTGCTGTATTCAGGTGCAATAAAGTTGTTATCATTGTCAATTGCCTCACAAAGAGCCTTATTAAGTATGAATTATAAATTTGCGATCGTAATTAAAATAGAATACAATTTGAGAAAAATTTTATTTATTTATCAAGAGTTAATATCAAAAGTAAACTGATGATTAAAAATCATTAAAAACAATACTCTCTTGAGTTAATCATATATCATAGTTTTTATACAAATATCAACGATCGCATATTTTTTTCTATCTATTTATTTAGGTAAAAATACTTTTAAATTATCAAAATGTAGAGCAAAATACATATATATATGCAAAATATGTGCTCTAGTTTTAAAAAATGTAATAATTATCATTGAATGGCTGTGTTAAGGTAGTTAAAATCTGCAAGTAATTAAAAAACAGTAATAATACTGCATACCACCGAGGTTTTTTTTTATCTCTGTTATAAGACTAATAATCCTGTCTGGATTAATTAATTAAATCAGCAATTTCTGTGGCTCTACCATTACAAAATCAATATGACGGGCACCTGTGACAATAGTAATCTCATCCAAATCAACCTAAAGAACCGCTAATTACCACATCTGAGGAAATGATGCAGAATACTTCTTCTCAATCTGTAAATAATAAACTGAATGGACATAACGGACATTCTCCACCTCTATTTCTTCCCTCTCAACCTTTTCCATTGGTTCAGATGGAAGATAATGATTGGGATTTAAGTCAATTCTTAGGGCTTCTGAAGCGACGAGCGTTAGTTATTGCCAGTGTTATGACTACCGTGATGGCTGGCGCTACTTACACAACACTAACTCAGCAACCAGAATACGAAAGTAATTTTCGCTTGTTGGTGGAACCTGTAGATGAAAATGATGACAGCAGTTTATCAAAGCTTACTTCTGCTGTAGACTCAAATTTCGGAAAATCTGGATTGGATTACCAAACTCAAATTGAGGTTCTTAAAAGTCCGGAATTAATGAATAATATTATTCGGGATTTAGAAAGTAAGTATCCGGATATTACTTATGAAAATCTGATTAAACAAGATTCTCTAAATATTATTCGTTTGGGTGAAACCAAAATCATAGAAGTTCGTTATCGAAGCGACGATCCAACTCAAGTCAAAGAAGTATTAGATACAGTTGCGAGGAACTATTTAAAATACAGTTTAGAAAAGCGACAAACGCAGTTAAATCAAGGAATTCGTTTTGTTGAGAAGGAACTACCACCAATAAAAAAACAAGTTGATACCCTACAAAAACAATTAGAAGCTTTCCGCCAACAATACGATTTTTTCGATCCCAATACTCAATCAACCCAAGTTAGCGAGCAACTGAAACTATTAGCTGAACAACGACAAGGGGTAGAACAGCAGTTAGCAAAAGCCAAGGCTAATTTTGCCATTCTCCAACAAGAAAGGGGAGCATTGGCTATTCTCAAAAATGCACCTGTCTATCAACAGTTAGTCATTCAACTGCGACAGTTAGAAACCCAAATAGCAGAGGAATCAACTCGCTTTCAAGACAACGCTCCTGTTATCCAAAGATTAAAGGAGAAGCGGCAAAAGTTATTGCCTTTATTACAACAAGAAGGGCGAAGAATTTTAAGTATTACTCTTTCAGAAGCAGCAAATCAAGTTAAAACATTAGAATTACAGACTCAACAGCTTACCGCAGCGGAACAGAAGCTCAGTCAAAATATTAAGCAGCTACCTGCCTTAGCACGTAAATATACGGAATTACAACAGAATTTACAGATTGCGAATGAAAGTTTAAATCGTTTTCTGACAACTCGCCAAAATCTGCAAATTGAAGCTGCACAAACAGAGCTTCCTTGGGAGATGATTAAAGCGCCAGTGAAACCAGAAAATCCAGTATCTCCTAATATTCAACGCAATTTGATTTTAGGATTTGTTGCCAGCGCTCTTTTAGGTATCGGTGCAGCTTTACTCAGAGAAAAGCTGGATAACACCTACCATAATGTAGATGCGCTCAAAAAAGATCTGAAATTACCTTTACTTGGCGCTCTTCCAATAGATAAGCATTTAAAGAATAATCAAAAGCGTACTTCAAAAGTTAAATTTTCCCAAGATACAAAATCAGCAGATGGTACTCCCGAATTTTCTCCCATTTTCCATCCCGAATCTAGAGCCGCCAGCTATTTCCAAGAATCTGGACAATTTGTGGAAGCTTTAAGAGTAGTCCATACAAATCTACAACTGCTTAGTAGCGATCGCCAAATTCGCTCGATAGTAATTAGTTCAGCTTTATCTGAGGATGGAAAATCTACCGTTGCATACAATCTTGCTCGAGTAGCTGCATCAATGGGACAAAAAGTACTACTTGTAGATACCGATTTACGCTGTCCCCAAATTCACGCTTTAACGGGTTTACCCAATCTAGGGGGATTGACTAACTTAATATCTGGAAATATGCCAGCATCCGAGGTAATGCAAGATTTACCTGATATTTCCGGATGCTCCGTAATTACTTCCGGTGCAATACCACCTGACGCTGCAAGATTGCTTTCCTCTGTCAAAATGAAACAATTGGTAGCACAATTCCATCAAAAATTTGACTTAGTAATTTACGATGCTCCACCATTAATTGGATTAGCTGACGCAACACTGCTTGCACCTCATACCGATGGAGTTATGCTTGTAGTCAGGATGGATAAAACAGAACGTGATTTAGTCAAAAAAGCCATAGATAACCTGAAAACATCTCGAACTAATGTTTTAGGAGTTGTCGCTAATGGAGATAAGAGTATGTTTCACAAGTATTATCACAAGTATTATCACTCTTAGTACTCTACTAACCCAAAATTGCTGGGTGAAGATAAGGAGGGGGAAGAGGGGGAAGAAAAAAAATTCTCATTATTAATCCTGCTGCCGTTGCCTTGATGGACTATCCTGGGGTTAGGGGTAGTATTAGGATATTCGTAATATCATGTAAGTAGGTTGGCATTGAAAATAGTAATTGGGATAAGGCAATAGGCTGTCATGCAATAGGAATAAGGGTTTGAGGTTAATTTACATTCTGTAATATAGCTTGGTTTATTTGTGCCGACTTACGTAGTAATTGTAATTAAATGTACCAATTATTCATGAACTTACAGTTGCTTTTTAAATATAATTGTTATGTCTTTGGTGGCATTTTCGCAATTATAAGTTTATTCTTAATAAGCGCTTTTATACCTAGAAAATGGGGAAATTACTCAAAAGAAAACTGTAATTATCAAGTTTGTGTTTCTAATACGGGTATTCACTCTAATATTTTAGTTCCAACAGAGAATAATGCTCATAACTGGCATTCATATATATCTGTCGATCAAATCGGTATCGATGCGGCAAAAAATTATCAATATCTGAGTTTTGGTTGGGGAGATAAAGATTTTTATATGTCGGTTTCCGATCTTTCTGACCTAAATTTTTCTACTACTTTCAAAGCTGTATTTCTTCCAACTCCTTCTGTAATGTATGTCAAAGGGTATCATGCATTACCGATAAATCTAGAAGTGAAATGTGTTCATATTAATAAAGCTAATTATTTAAGATTAATCAATTTTATTAAAGCGAGTTTTCAATTGGACAAAAATGGTGGAAAAATTCGTATAGGCAACGGTCATACTTCCAATGCAGGTTTTTATGCTGCCAGAGGTAATTACTCGGTATTCAGAAATTGTAATGCATGGACTGGAGAAGGTTTAAGAAAAGCTGATATTAATACTCCTGTATGGGATAGTTTATCTTCTGCAATTATTTTTCATTTAAGAAGTGGCTGCGAAAGGGAATCATGAAATTGCCCTCAGGCTAAAGCCTGGGGCTAGACAAACAAAGCCTGCCCTCCGGCAGGCTAAAAAGCTACTAGCCTGCCGGAGGGCAGGCTTTGTAAATGTAGCAATACCCTTATAGGGTATTGGGTAGTTTTTTTGTCAGATGTGAATTACAGTGTTTATCATTTAACATCAGGTTGTGTCTCCTAATATACTCAAAATACAGCCTCTGATATTGTGTTACCATGCTCAACCAAGTAACGAGAAGTACATTTGGTCATCATCAAGATAATGGATTTACATAATATAGATAATTATTTATGTCCTACGGATATTAATCAAGTTACTGATTGGGGTGAAAATTGGAGTTGGTTAGCTGGAGGTACTTGGTTATTTTCCGAACCGCAACCCCAGATAAAAACTTTGGTAGATATACAGTCTTTCGGATGGGACAAAATTGAATTTGTGAAGGGTTCCAATTCTCATCAAGGGAGACTATTAGCTATTGGTGCAACTTGTACTTTAACTAAGTTATTAGAGCATCCACGAGTTTCTGAATACACGGCGGTGGAGGGGTTTAAAGGTGCCATATCTGCACTTTCTGCTTCGTTGAAAGTAGTGAATGTGGCGACTGTGGGAGGTAATATTTGCCTTGCATTATCGGTGGGTACTCTTGCACCGATTATGGTGGCTTTGGATGCAAGTTATGAGATTTGGAATATGGCGGGGAAATCGCGAATCGTTGCAGCAAAAGATTTTCAAATAGCTTCTCGTCAAACGATTTTACAATCTGGGGAATTGTTACGGCGAGTTTTGATTCCTGTAAAAAATATGAAATGGCAAGTTGATTATAAACGTTTTGGTATTGCAGCGAGCGATCCTGCTTTAGCGATCGTTGTGGGTGCTTATAATCAAGTTGCGAAAAAGTTGCGATTAGTTATCGGTGCCAGTGTTGCTGCACCTGTGTTGTTGGAATTGGATAGAGATGTGGAGACGGGTTTTAACTACGACGCGTTTCTGGAAAATATGGATTTTATTGAAGATGCGAGAGCTAAAGCCGTTTATCGCCGAGAAATCACCCAGGTTTTAATTCGGCGGTGTTTAGAATCTTTAGGATTTTGAATTGTGAGTAATAATAGTAATTTTAAATTACATAAATCTAAAACTTAGCTGATACATGCAACCTGTAAATTTCAGCGTCGATCGCCAAAATCATACCGTAAATACTCACCCAGGAAGCAGTCTGCTTTCCCTACTTCGTCAACTCAATTACTTCGGAGTACATCGGGTTTGCGAAACTGGCGATTGTGGTGCTTGTACTGTCTGGGTTAACGATACAGCAGTGCATAGCTGCATTTACCCGGCGATGCGAATTAACGAAAAATCTGTAACTACCATTGAAGGATTATCGCCAAATCAGAAGGAAATTACACCGATACAGCAAGCATTTTTACAAGCCCAAGGGTTTCAATGTGGGTTTTGCACTCCGGGAATGATTATGAGTGCAGCCAAGTTTCCCAAAGCATCAGCCGAAGAGTTACGCGCTTGTATGAAAGGGAACCTCTGTCGCTGCACTGGCTACCAAGCAATAATTGAAAGTATTTTACTCGATCGAAAATTAAATGGGCGCGACATCCTTGCCGCACCCGCGACTCGAGCACCACACTCCGTCGGTAAAAGCGTTCCGAAACAAGATGGAACCGCAATAGTTACAGGTAAAGCATACTATACTGCTGATAAATTGCAATCGGAATTATTACATTTAAAAATTTTGCGCTCGCCATTTCCACATGCCAGAATTCGCTTTCTTAATACCGAGAAAGCTAAAGCACTCCAGGGGGTAGTAGAAATCTTTACCTACGAGGATGTTCCAAGAATACCTTACACCACCGCCGGACACGCAGAACCCGTACCCGATCCTTTAGATCATTATTTGTTAGATAATAAAGTGCGTTTCATAGGGGATAGAGTCGCTGCTGTGGTGGCTGAGTCGGTTGCGATCGCAGAAAAAGCCTGTGAGTTAATTGAGGTTGATTACGAAATATTACCCCATGTTACCAATCCAGTGGAAGCGATGAAAGATGGTAGCATTATCATTCATGATGAAGTGGAATCTCAGCAAATTCCCGACAGAAATCGCAATATTGCTGGTGAGATTTTCTTGTCATCGGGGGATGTAGAAAAAGGGTTTTCTTTATCTGATTTAATAGTAGAAAATACTTATGATTTACCCGCAGTACAACACGTTCATCTGGAACCTCATGTAACGGTTACTTCTTTAGATGCCGATGGTACCTTGGTTGTTCGCAGTAGTACTCAAGTACCGTTTCACTGTCAAAGATTATTATCGCAACTTTTTGATATACCTGAAGAGAAAATTCGCGTTTATAAACCACAAGTCGGCGGTGGTTTTGGTAATAAGCAAGAAATCTTAACTGAAGATTTGTGTACTTTGGCAACTTTGCGTACTGGTAAACCGGTGCAGTGGGAGATGACAAGAAATGAAGAATTTATCGCTACAAATAGCCGTCATGCAATGACAATCAAGTTGAAAACTGGAGTTAAAGCAGATGGTACAATTATTGCTCAAGATTTAGAAGTTATTGCAAATACTGGTGCTTATGGCAATCACGGGAAAACGGTGGTATTTTTATCTGGTTACATTCCTTTAGGTTTATACCGTTGTGAGAATAAAAGATTTAGAGGATACGCTGTTTATACTAATACTATGCCTGGAGGTGCATTTCGCGGTTACGGTGCAACTCAAGGCGCTTTTGCAATGGAATCTCAAATCGATGAAATTGCTCAAAAATTAGGTATTGATGTTATAGAAATTAGACAGAAAAATTTAATTCGTCCGGGAGATGTAGTTAGTATAGGAAACAGCGGCGAGCATTTTAATTTAATTGGTAGTTATGCAGTTGATGAATGTTTTACTAAGGTAATTGAAGCATTAAATTATATTCCCGGTCAACCTCCTGTTATTAATGGTAATCGTCATCGTGGAGTTGGTTTTGCTGTTTCTATGCAAGGAAGCGGTTTATGTAAAATCCACACTGCTTGCGTTAAATTATCGCGGTTAGCTGATGGGAAATATGAATTAAGAACGGGTTCGGTTGATGTTGGTACGGGTTCCGATACTACTTTACGACAAATTGCGGCGGAAGTCTTGGGGGTTACAGTTACTGATATAACAATTATTTCTGGGGATACGCAATTAACACCTTTTGATGCCGGATCTTATGCTTCGGCAACGATGTATATTTCCGGACAAGCTGTTAAGTTAGCAGCAGAAAAATTAAAAGATAAAATAGCAAGTAATCTTGGATTACAAGGGATAATAGAAGTAGAAGAAAGTTATACAGCCGATGAAGCAACTTTAACTTTTGCAGTTCAAGGTGTAGAAGTAGAAGTTGATATTGAGACGGGGAAAGTGGATGTTTTAAGATGCTCCCAAGCAATTGATATTGGTAAAGCAATTAATCCTAAAATTTGTGAAGGGCAAGCCACCGGGGGAATTGCTATGGGAATTGGTTATGCTTTAATGGAAGAATTATTATTTGACGAGCAAGGAAGAATAATTAATCCTAAATTGCGGGAATATCGCATCCCCACAGCGGCAGATATGCCACCAATGGAAGTATTTCTTGTCGAAAAAACAGATCCTTATGGACCATTTGGTGCTAAAGGTGTAGGAGAAATTACAACTAATTGTACCGCACCAGCTATTGCAAATGCGATCGCTCATGCTACGGGTGTAAGATTGCGACAATTACCAATGACACCGGAAAGAGTTTGGAAGGAGTTGTTAGTTGATAGTTGATGGTTGATGATTGTTAGTTGATAGTTGATGGTTGTTAGTTGATAATTGATAATTGATCATCGATCATTGATAATTGATCATTGATCATTGATCATTGATTCTACTCCTGCAATCGTAAATCAATAACGGTAGCATTGATATCGTAATCAAAACCTTCTATAGAGGCAGGGCTACCGATTTTAACTAAGCTTTCACCTATTACGGCACCAGTGTTTTGAATTTGCGCTTTACCTGTCAAAGTTATCAGTAAATCTGTCGAAAATTTAGCTCTAGGATCTGGTAATTCTTTTACCGAGCCATCTGGTTGACGTACTGTCACGGTTATAGGTAGCTGCTTGACAGATTTTATCATCATTATCCCGGAAGGTCTATTTTCGATAGTTAGGTCGGTTTTTCCACTACTTTTTAAGCTGTTTTCCAATAAAGCTTCAGGGCGGAGTATATTTAAACCGTCTACAAATAAATCTACTTCTATCGGCTTTCTGGGAATATTAACCTGAGCGTTTGAAATGGATATGTTACAGAAGAAAATTAGTAGCGCGATCGCCACTATAATTACTGGAGTAAGCGACAGATTCAAAATTCGTCTTACCATAGCCTAATTAAAACCATTGGAATTCCAATTTGCGCCTTTTGGTGCAAGTTGGACAAATAAAATAAAGTCAACACAGCTAGTGTTGAGTTTTTATATGATATTAGCGCACCTGTTGGAAAATAAGTTATTAGAAAGTCTAATATGTATTTATTGCTAGTCTGTATCGCAAGATTATTTATGGTGTGTTACTTCGCCATAACAAATTACGTAGACTTCTTTTAGATGTTGCTAAAGCTTCAACTAGCAGTAATTAATAGATCGATATTCTAAGTACAAAACTGCACAGTTTACCAACCATCAACCATCAACTATCAACTCTCAACTCTCTAAACAATCTCAAACTCCAATTTATGACTTTTCAAAAAACTATGAGTGAAATGATCTACTTCATTTGTATCGCTTAATTCTAAGTTGTAAAAATCAACAAAGTCATGTTCAAAATGAGGTCCCGCATGCCAAGTTCCCACATGTAATTTAATAAAACAATTTCCGGGAATGCGAAATGCTGCAATGTCTTCTAATGACGGTTCATCTATATTATTATTAGGTGGACAAACCGCCATCAACCAATCTTTCCCAGCTAAAGAACCCAGGCATTGCGTGCATTTTGCGTGACGAGTAATATTATGAAATTTGCAATTGCGACCGTGCAATTGCATAATGTAAAATCTAGGGATGCCGTTATCAAGTACTAATTGAGCATCTTCTTCATCAAATAGTTTGCCATCTTTGCTGGGAAAAATAACT
>JBCBQE010000184.1:0-9430 GCA_039820385.1 Cyanobacteria bacterium J06635_10 | reverse complement strand
TTCACTGTTCACTGTTCACTGTTCACTGTTCACTGTTCACTGTTCACTGTTCACTGTTCACTGTTCACTGTTCACTGGTATATAAACTAAACTGTATAGTACAATCAGATCGAGGGGTGTCTAAGAAAAAGATAAATTCCCGATTTTGATTACTTATGAAACAACCACAACTATCCTCAAAAGCTGAAAAGATTCTGAGTGGAGCAATACAAGAATTTTTAGTACATGGCTTTGCTGGTACAACGATGGATGGAGTTGCAGCCGCTGCCGGAGTATCTAAAACTACGGTATATAGTTACTTTCAGGATAAAGAAAGTTTATTTTTAGCTTTAATTGAGCGACTGATACAAAAGAAGTATCAAAGAGTATTCAATCCCCAAAAAGCTCAATCGAGCAAGGGAGAAGCAAGAGTAGTTTTGCGTCGTTTGGCAAACAGTATGCTACAAGCGATGATGGGGGATGAAGAAGCCCTAGGATTGTTAAGGATAATTATCGGAGAGTCAGGGCGTTTTCCCGAATTAGCACAAGCTTTTGTGGGTAATTTTCAAAAATCAGTTTTAAAAGATTTATGTCAATTATTCGAGTCTCGTAGCGAACTAAATTTACCCGATGCAGAAGTCGCTGCACGTATATTCATGGGGACATTTATGCATTTCGTGATGACAAGTGAAGTGCTACATGGTAAAGATATTATGCCAATCGAACGAGAAAGGCTAATTGACAACCTGATTTACTTACTAACTAGCAATCAAACGGTTACGGCTTGTAAGCATAAATCTTCCCGACGCAATCGCAGCGATTCAGGTAAATTCGAGCCAGATTATGAATCCGAGCAAAAACGTTTACGCTCCATGAGACTTACAGATACAGCATGGGAGAAGCTCGCTGCGATCGCACAAGAAAATCAACTCAGCCGCAGCGAAGTTATTGAAATGTTTGCCCGTGGTAGTTTGAGGGAATAGGGAATGGGGAATGGGGAATGGGGAATAGGGAATAGGGAATAGGGAATAGGGAATGGGGAGTAGTGAATAGTGAATCATATATACATGGAAATATAATAATTAAACCCGAATTGAGAATATATATATACAAGGCATGAAATCCACAGGTATCGCAGCAACCAAAATTATTGGGACATTTCACCACCAACTACCAACCACTAACCACTAACCACTCACCACGGTAAACGGCTACCATCCCAAGAGAAAAACTCGCCGCTATCTTCTGGTTTCAAGTTAGCAATGACACCGAGTAATTGTTTAACAGTACGTTCAACGGGGAATAACTTTTCTGGGGGTACATTGCGTTGAAAAGGTTGAGAAAGGTTGGTATCTGTAGTACCTGGATGTAGAGTAACTACAATAGTTTTGGGGCATCTTCTGCTGTATTCGATCGCAGTAGTTCGCATAAACATATTCAGCGCTGCTTTCGATGCTCGATAACCGTACCAGCCACCTAAGCGGTTATCACCGATACTTCCAATTTTGGCAGAAATACAGGCAAAAATATTTTTTTCTTTATGTTTAAATAAAGGTTGTAAGTGTTTGGCTAATAGCACTCCCCCAATACTATTTACCTGAAAATAGCGGATTAAATTTTCAGGATTGATTTGTCGCAGGCTTTTTTCCGGTTGCAATTCGTCTTCATGTAAAATTCCCACACAGTTAATTACTAAATGCAGCTTTTCGACTTCTGCACCTATCTTTTCCACACCTGCGGATATTTGTGACTCTTGGGTAATATCCATGGGGAGACAAACTAATTTTTGGGAATATTCGCTTTGCAGAGAAATTAATTCATTAGCAGAATCAGCATTACGATAAGTCGCGTAAATTTTAGCTATATTATTCTCCGGCAATAAACTTTTGACAAAACCCAAGCCAATACCTTGACTTGCACCGACAATTAAAGCGTTTGCGTTGTTAATTCCTTCTATCACTTGCATTTTATCTATTTAATTACAAATTACAGACAAGTAAGCATACCCATCCCACAAAAGTTTATATCATTCTCCCCACCTCCCCACCTCCCCATCTCTTTAATCTTTCCTCCAGCAACGCACGCAAAAAGAGAAAACAGATATCACTCCAGCAAATTCAATTGCGACTTGAAAAGCTGTAGGGCTTAAAGAAAAACTCCAAATAGTAATTAAACTTCCGATAATAGCAGCGGATATACGAAAAACTTCTTCCTTGATTTTTAGTGCTAACCAAATAATTGATAAGCCAATACTCAAAAATAATAAGTAAGTCATTAGAAATCGATCGAAAGTGAATTAGAGTAGCTAATTTGAACCAGAATTATAGTCATAACGGCAATTTATGATAATCTCTCAATTTTCCGGATGAATTTGGGAAAAATATAACTAAGTTAATTGAGCTACAAGTTGACTAACTTGCATCTAACCAAATTCGATGAAGCAAAACTTGTTATTTTCCATTGCATTGGGAATGACTGCTTTACTGGGGCTTCCCAGTTGCACTTCTAACTCCCCTAATCCTACCCAAGAGTCAGTTAAAACTCAGCAGCAAATCAAGATTGTTGGCTCGAGTAGCACTTATGCAGCCATGAAGATATTAACTGATGCTTACGCATCTGAAAATCAAAACGTGAAATTTATTTTTTTTCCAAAAGGGCAATCCAAAGGTGCTATTGCTGCGGTAAAGAGAGGATTAACGGATTTTGCTAGTGTCAGTCGAAAGTTGAAGCCAGAGGAAGACAATGGTTCGGTAATATACAAAATGTTCGCTAAGGATGGATTAGTTGTAGCAACTCACCCCAGCGTTAAGGGAGTAAGAAATTTAACGACATCGCAATTAAAAGCAATTTACAGCGGTGCGGTGACGAATTGGCGGGAATTAGGTGGACAAAATGCGGAAATTGTGCTTTTAGATCGTCCCGAAGACGAATCGAGTAAAAAGCTCTTACGCGAGCACTATTTAGGGAAGAAGCTTAAAAACGCACCAAAAGCAGCTATTATGCGTCACGAGCCAGAATTGATTAATGCTTTACAAAATACTCCCCATAGTATTGGTGCTTTTTCCCTGGCTTACGTCATCTCAAATAAATTATTAGTTAACCGTCTGAGGCTTAATGGTATAGAAGCAACTCCAGAAAATATAAAGTCTGGCAAATATAGGATGGTACGCAAAATTGGTATTGTTCGATCTGAAAAATCCACAACAGCAACTGAAGAATTTTTAGATTTTGCCTTTAGCGAAAAGGGAGCCGAAATTTTAAGAAATTCTAGCTTTGTACCATCAAATCCAAAATAAAAACAGATGTTGAAAAAAGCATATTCAAAACTATCTTTGAAAACCAAAATTCTTTTACCTTTACTTTTGGTTTTGATGAGCATCTGGACGGCAGGAACAATTAGTTTCGGCTATTTTTTTTCCCAATACCTAGAAAGAAAGCTCAAAGCGGAAACTAAGGGAGTTGCTTCTCTAATTACAGATAGGTTAAAACGCGAAAAAGAATTACTATTTATGAAAGCAAGATGGGTAGCTGACTCGAAAGAAGTTTCTCAATTAGTAGCCAAACAAGATAAAGCTGGATTGCTGAGAACTTTATTACCTCTGAAAGAATCCTTGCAACTGGATTTAATTAAAATTATCAATACAAACGGCGAAATACTCTTACAAGTGCGTCAGAAAGAAATCATTTCGTTTCAGCTTAATAGTACTGCTATTGATCAAGCGGCTACTGTAGGGATAGATCTTTTCGATGCGATCGCCACAAAAGATAATACAGCTTCCCTGCTTGTCGGTTTAACTTCGATAAAATCTATTGAAAAAATTGTGGGTGGGATAATTGTCGCTACTCTAATTGACGATCAAGTGCTAATTCACATTCGTTCTAAAACAGATCCGCACTTGGTTGTATTTCAAGATAATCAAGTAACTGCATCCACTTTAAGCAGCGCTAAATATAATTCTTGGCAGCTACCCACAACTGAATTAACACCAGTAAAAGTCAATATCGCTGGAAATAATTATATTGCTTATTCTCTAGAAATTGTTGATTCAAATGAAAGTAATTCCAAATTAGTATTACTTAATTCTGTTGCTCCTTTAGAGAAAAATCAACAGCGAATGTGGATTAGTATAATTATTTATTCCATGATTGGAGCTATTTTATTTAGCTTAGTTGTCATTAAGCTTATAGATTTGCTGACTCATCGCATTATTTACTTAATCAATGCTACACAAAAAATAGCGAGTGGTAATTTCACTCAAATTGATGTTAGTGGTAATGATGAAATTAGCATTTTAGCTAAAAGCTTTAATTACATGACTGAGCAAATAGTTTTACTGTTAAAAAAGCAGGAGGAAGTAAATAAGGAATTAGAAGTAAACAATCAAACTTTAGAACATAGAGTAAAACTAAGAACTCTGGAATTAAATGAAAAGAATAAATTTCTTCAGAAAACTTTACAAGAATTACAACGTACTCAAGCCCAGGTAATTCAAACCGAAAAAATGTCTTCTCTAGGACAAATGGTTGCAGGTGTAGCCCATGAAATTAATAATCCAGTCAGCTTTGTATATAGTAATCTCAAACCTGCTTGCGAATATGCTGAAGATTTAATTAGAGTTATCGAACTTTATCAAAAACATTATCCTAACCCTATAGAAGAAATAAAAACAGAAATCGAAGCAGTTGAACTAGATTTTATCAAAGAAGACTTTATTAAACTGCTTGATTCAATGCAAAATGGAACCGAAAGAATTAAAGAAATAGTTCTATCGCTGCGGAATTTTTCCCGACTTGATGAAGCTGAATTTAAGCAAGTTGATATCCATGAAGGTATTGATAGTACTTTACTAATTTTACAGAATCGTTTGAAGCCGAAAGTAAATAATTTTGGAATTGAGGTAATTAAAGAATATTCTTCCTTACCCAAAGTTGATTGTTATGCCGGACAATTAAATCAAGTATTTATGAATATTCTGGTTAATGCTATTGATGCATTAGAAGATGAAGTAGAAAAAAATCAACATTTTACCCCTCAAATTCGTGTTTCTACAGAATTATCTGGTAACGATCGCATTAGAATTAGTATTGCTGATAACGGCTGTGGAATTGCGCCAGAAATTGAATCTAAATTATTCGATCCTTTCTTTACAACAAAAGAAATTGGAAGAGGTACGGGATTGGGTTTATCTATTAGCTATCAAATTATAGTAGATAAACATTACGGCAAGTTATCTTGTGAATCTATAATCGGAGAAGGTACAGAATTTTTTATTGAAATTCCGATTCGTCAGAGTTGATTTTTTATATATATTTTTAAACCAGATATTTTTAAAATATACAGCACATTTATAACCCCTCCCCAACTCTCTCCTTATTAAGGGGAGGGTGCCTCTTCAGCAGCGGGTGGGGTAATCTAGATATTCTAGAGAGACGGCGTGCACGCTGCCCATGCCGTCTCTAGAACATTTAAACCATCACAGCTTGTTTCCGCAAACTTTCTACAGTAGAAACAAAATGCTCTGCAACCCGATTGATTTCCTCAGATGTATTAAATCTTCCTATACCGAAACGTACGGAAGCAGAAGCTAATTTTTCTGGATTACCTAATGCAGTTAAAACATGAGAAGGTGCAGCACTCGCGGATGAGCAAGCTGCACCAGAGGAAACTGCCATTACTGGTTGCAATCCTAACAGCAATGCCGAACTATCTACAGCGCCAATGCTAATATTAAGGTTTCCTGCTAATCGTTGGGTAGGATGTCCGTTGAGATGAATTCCTTCTAATTGAGAAAGCTGTTCCCACAAGCTGTGTCTGAGTTGAGTAATAAATGCGTTTTCTTGGCTTTGGGTTTCTAGCGCTATCTCTACAGCTTTACCGAACCCGACAATTTGTGGTGTATATAATGTTCCAGAACGCATTCCGCGTTCCTGTCCGCCACCATGTAGCTGGGAAGCTAACTGAACTCTAGGATTACGACGACGTACATATAATGCACCAATTCCTTTTGGTCCGTAAACTTTATGTGCTGTTAGTGACATTAAGTCGATATTCATCCCTTGTACGTCTAAGGGAATTTTTCCAATTGCTTGGGCACTATCTGAATGGAAAATGATATTGCGATCGCGACACATTGCACCAATTTCTGTTAGCGGTTGCAAAACCCCGATTTCATTATTAGCCGCCATTACCGAAACTAAAATGGTGTCGTCGCGAAAGGCTGCCTCTAAGTCTTTAAGATTAATTAGCCCATCTTGTTGTACGGGAAGGAAAGTTATTTCAAAGCCGAGAGTTTTAAGATAATTACAAGGATCGATTACCGCGTTATGCTCTGTTGCTACAGTAATAATATGTTGTCCTTTGGAAAAATAAGCTTCTGCAACACCTTTGATAGCTAAATTATTCGCTTCCGTAGCGCCACTGGTAAAAATGATTTCTTCTGGGGTAGCGTTGATAGCTGCTGCAATGATTTCTCGTGCTTTATTTACCGCAGCTGCGGCTTCCCAACCGTAACTATGACTCATACTTGAAGTATTGCCAAAGCTTTCGGTAAAGTAAGGTAGCATTGCATTTACTACTTTTGGATCGACGGGTGTTGTAGAGTGACAATCGAGGTAGATGGGACGTTGAGACATATTTAACTAACTTAACTATCGTGGCGAGATAACAGGGTATATTAGATACTTCTAAATCTAAATTGCAAGACTAATCAAAAGAAAACGTTCGCCTTTTTTGTCTTAATATTGTAGCCTAACGGCGTACATAGACTCAGCGCGAACGTTCTCAATTAAATACAATTTTTCAACAAAATATGGGTTAAAAAGCGGCAATTGACACACCTAAAGTAAATAGCATCATCATCGTCGCGATTACTAAGATAATCGTAAAATAGGGAGCATGGTTAATGCTATCTAAATACTCATTTCTTTTTCTGTCTGTTTCTGTTAAAGGTTTGAAGTACATTTCTTTCATGGTTTTAACGACCTTGCTTAACTATCGATAGAATCGACATCTATCTGCCTATCTTTAAACCATATTTAGATTCTAACTGTAATCCAAACTTTACTGACTAACAATTGAAAAAACATCTATAAAAATTCAATTATTGTAATGCATCACAACATAACTTTAAAATTAAATAAATTAGTTGCAAAGTAGATATTAGAAATTCACAGAGAGAAATTTTATTTTCAACTAGCTGATTTATATCGCAATCCTATATGAGTTGTGGAAATTTGTGATGTTGAGAAATCCCCTTTTGTCCCGATTTAATCCCCTTCATTATGAACTTTCATTCTAGTTATTAGTATTATATCCGTATTCGATAATCATTATTTATACTTCGACGAAGGAACTACAAGCCCATGCTAAAGACTGATGGCATAGCCAATGAATGCTTCTAACATATAAAAGATTTGTATTACCCCTATACATTATTACGTATATATTTGTTGTTTTTACTACTAAAATTAATTGAAGCGAGTGTAAGTGACAATGAAAAATAAGCCCAAAAACCTTACTTCTAAATATTTCAAGCGATTAAAAGCAGTAGCGATCGCCGTGATGCTTGTATTTAGCTTGCAGCTTTTACCGGCGATGGCACAGTCTAGAAGATTTGCTCCAGTAAGCATCGATGGTAAACAACTTTTTCAAGTTAGTAGTACTAATGAAAAAACAGCCAGAGAAAGGGCTGAGTATATTAATGGTACCCTTAAAACAGTAGTAGAATTGGAAACAGTTCCGGAAATAAAGGTTGAAGAAGGCAATAAATATACACAAATTCTAATTGGTGACAACTCTCAAATTACAGTCATCCCTGAAGATGTGACTTCCGCTGAAAATGCCAAGCAACAAGCCGAAATCTGGGCTGAGGAAATTCGTGAGACAATTAAGAGAGCCAGAGAAGAAAGGACTGTCGAATTTATTCGGAATACATTAATTTTAAGTTTTATCCTGATCGTTCTAACAATTGCACTTCATTGGGTTTTAGGAAGAGTATGGAATAGACTACAACGAAATGTTTCACCACTCATAGCTTCAGAGGATTCTTCCGAGCAAAATTCACAGCAAAATAGCTTAAAAATACTTTTAAAAACAAGTTTATTTTTAGCGAGAACAGCACTTTGGGTAGGAGTAAGTCTTTATATTACTAACCTATTTCCCTTAACACGCCAATGGAGTTATAATATTGCCTACAGTATAAGGTTTAGCCTCACTTCACAAATTTTTAAAGAATTTTCAATTACCGATATTTTAATCTTAATTGGCTTATTTTTGGGTTTAGTTGTACTTTCTAGTGCAGTGACTAATATATTGCGATCGCGGATATTGCAAGTACTGCGAATTAGTCCAGGAGCCCGGGAAGTAATCGCAATTACTTTTAAATATACACTAAATTGTATCGGTTCAATTGTCCTTCTCCAAAGTTTCGGAGTTGATTTAAGTTCTTTAGCAATTTTGGCTAGTGCCTTGGGTGTTGGTATAGGTTTTGGTTTCCAAGATATCGCGAAGAACTTTGGTAGCGGACTTGTATTATTATTTGAAAGACCAATTCAAGTAGGTGATTTTATAGAAGTTGGGAAATATATGGGAACTGTGGAGCGTATAGGTGCCCGTAGTGTAGTGATTCGTACTTTAGACAGAGTTTCAATAATTGTACCAAACTCGCGTTTTTTGGAAGATGAAGTAATTAACTGGAGTCACCGCAATCCAATTTCTCGAATTCATATACCAGTAGGAGTTTCTTATAGTAGTGATGTAAATGTTGTCAAAAAAGCACTTTTGGAAGCAGGAAAAAATCATCCTGAAGTACTATCAGTTCCTCAACCTAATGTGTTTTTTACTGGGTTAGGTGATAGTTCTTTAGACTTTGAATTATTGGTATGGATAGACGCACCGAGCCATCAAGCACCGATTAAAAGTGATTTATATTTCCTAATTGAAGCAACCCTGAGAAAACATAATATTGAAATTCCATTTCCTCAAAGAGACTTACATGTACGTAGCGGAGATTTGCCTCTGAAACTTTCACCGGAAGTTGAACAAGCTTTATTACAAAAACAACAGCAAAATGGAAAAAGTGGGGTATAGGGCATTGGGTATTGTTAAAAGTTAGGAACTTAGGATAACTAAAAAATAGGCGTTGCTGAATTCCGGTATGAATTTAGATTTTGAGATTGACATTGTAACGTCTCTACATAGCTTTCGGCGATCCATAAAATTTAATTCATATTTATTTTCAGCAACGCCAAAAAATAAGAGGTTAGAGAGTAAAATCAACCTCTCACCTCTTATCTTCATATCCAATTCCCAATCCTAAATCGTCACTGGAGCTTCAATATAAATATTGGGTTCTTGCATTTCAAATTCAATTTTAAAATTCTTCAATTTCTGAGAAACCTTTTCATTTGCTAAATCTAACAATTGTTTTCTCAACTCCAAAGAATTTTGATT